>SKFV01000387.1 GCA_007117785.1 Pseudomonas sp. | reverse complement strand
CGATGGTCGACAGCCGGTGGGCAATCGCCAGGGTGGTGCGTTTGCTGGCGACCTGATTCAGGGCTTGCAGAATCAGGCGTTCGGAATGGGTATCCAGCGATGAGGTGGCTTCATCCAGAATCAGGATCGGTGGATTTTTCAGCAGCACGCGGGCAATGGCAATGCGCTGCTTTTCGCCCCCCGAGAGTTTCAGTCCACGCTCGCCGACCAGGGTGTCCAGCCCCTTGGGCAGGCTGCGCACAAAGTCTTCCAGTTGCGCCTGTCGAAGGACATCCCAGATGGCATCTTCGCTGGCACCTGGTGCGCCATAGGCGATGTTGTAGCCAATGCTATCATTGAACAGTACGGTGTCCTGCGGCACCACGCCGATGGCCTGGCGCAGACTGTGCTGGGTGACTTCGCGAATATCCTGACCATCGACCCGGATGCTGCCGGCACTGACATCGTAGAAACGGAACAGCAAGCGCGCCAGGGTGGATTTGCCGGCGCCGCTGGGGCCGACAATGGCCAGGGTGTGACCGGCAGGGATGTCAAAACTGATGTCATGCAGGATCGGCCGGTCGGCTTCATAGGCATGCGCTACCCGGTCAAAGCTGACTGCCCCGCCCCGCACCTGCAACGCTTTGGCATCCGGTGCATCAGCAACCTGAATAGGGGTCTGCAGGAGTTTGAACAGGCGTTCGATATTGGTCAGGGCTTCACGGATTTCGCGGTAGATGAAACCCAGAAAGTTGAGCGGAATAAACAACTGGATCATATAGGCGTTGATCATGACCAGCTCACCCAGGGTCATGTCACCCGCCGCCACTTCCGCAGCGGCAAGAAACATCAGCAGAGTGACCGAGCCGGCAATGATCAGCGCCTGGCCGGAATTGAGCGCCGCCAGCGAGAGGCGGTTTTTCATCCGCGCGGCTTCCCAGCGCTGCAGATGGGCATCGTATTCGCGGGCTTCAAAGCCTTCATTGGCGAAGTATTTGACCGTTTCGTAGTTCAGCAGGCTGTCAACGGCGCGGGTATTCGAGCGGTTGTCCATCTGGTTGGCTTCGCGCACAAAGCGGTTGCGCCATTCGGTACACCAGACTGAAAAACCCACATAAGCCACGACAGAGCCGACGACCGCCAGGGCGTAGATCGGGCTGAAGTTGAGCAGCAGAATGACTGCAATCAGGCCAATTTCCAGCAGCGTCGGCAGAATGTTGAACACCATAAAGCGCAGCAGGAAACTGATGCCGTTGGTGCCGCGTTCGATATCGCGTGACAGGCCACCGGTGCGCCGCGACAGGTGGAAGCCCAGGTCCAGCCGGTGCAGGTGCTCAAATACCTGCAAGGAGATGCGGCGCATGGCACGTTCCGCCACCCGCGCAAAGACGGCATCTCGCAGCTCGGAAAAGAACACCGAGGAAAAACGCAACAAGCCATAGGCGGCGAGCAAGGCAACCGGGACCAGTACCAGCGCATCGGTACCACTCTGCTCGAAATGCTCGACCACCAGTTTGAGCACCCATGGCACGGCAACGCCGGCCAGCTTGGCAACAAACAACAGCAGCAGGGCCAAGGCAACGCGGCCGCGGTATTCTCGCAGATACGGTGACAGGCTGGCTACGATCCGCCAGTTGACCGGGCCACTGGCATATTGGTTATCTGCCAGCGGCCTCACCGGGCGCTATTCCGTTCAGGCGTAGGCATGCAATTACTCTTCGTATTCCTGGCTGCCGGCGTCTTCGTCCTCAGCCGGGTCGTCCATCTTGCTGTCATCAATCAGTGACGCATCCGCCTGAAGCTCTGCCAGGCGATCCCGCTCCTGCTGGTCGGCATCTTCCGGGCAATTGAGCGGCAGCAGGAAGGTATTGGCGACATCAATCAGGCCCATATGTGCAATGGTACGCCGGCCCAGTAGTACCGGATAATTCATATCACC
This sequence comes from Pseudomonas sp., assembly GCA_007117785.1. Classification (GTDB taxonomy): domain Bacteria; phylum Pseudomonadota; class Gammaproteobacteria; order Pseudomonadales; family Pseudomonadaceae; genus Halopseudomonas. The sequence goes on along the minus strand of SKFV01000387.1, from coordinate 1,657 downwards.
GCGATCACGCAGGGAAAACTGTTCTTCATAGATACGATCACCGATGCACATCGACATCTTGACCACTGGCCGACGATCTTCACCACCAGCACCTCGCACCAGAACGCGACGGTACACCGGCACCTCAAAATGCATGGTTATCCGTTCACCGGTATCGGCATCTTTGACCGGCACGTCATAACGCACCCAGCGTTTGCCGTCGCGGATAAACTGATCGATATTCACGGCGTGCATAGAACTGGTCAGCGCGCCGGAGTCGACCTTGACCTTGACGGCGGTCTGCTCCGGCAACAGGCGCGCCTTTTCCACCCAGCCAACAATCAGGTGTGAGGGCACGTCATTGCCCATGGTGGGCTCTTCGGGCAACTCATCAGGGACTTCTTGCAGCTCACTGGCCAGGCTGGCTGCAGAGGCAAGCAAAGCGGCAGAAGCAGACAGCACGAGGCAATAGCGCTTGATAGAGTTCATTAATAAGACCTTGTATCGAGAGAGCTTTGAATAATCAGGGCAATTGACCACATTGGCCGGGTCAGGTTCCGGAGATGGTTGCGCAGTCTACGCAAGAAAACCTGTTATCGCACCTAGTCCGCAATGGCGTTGATGCCGTGCTCTGTCAACACACGCTCCAGCGAACCGCTGCTTTTGAGCTGCTCAAACAGTATCTGCATGGTTGCCATATCCGGTGAACTGCCCCGCCGGAGCAAAAGAAAATGCTGATACAACTGGTCCGGCTCTTCACTGACCAGTATTTGCTCGCGGTAATCGGGATAGCGCTCAAAGTAACTATCCAGCCAGGCATCGGTAACCACCCCCAGGTCTACTCGTCCACGCAGCACCATCTGAACATTGCTTTCCTGGGATTGGGTAAAAACTGCATTGTGATGCTGGCGCAGGTACTGTTTGTTGGTAACGAAATCAGCAAAGGCGTAGTGATAGCCACTGAACAAGGCAATGCTCTTGTCGTGACGGTCGGCAAAGTAACTCTGATCGCGGTCGGGTTGTTTGCGGGCGATAAAAACCTCTTGCCCCAAAACCACGCCTTCAAGCCCTTTCACCTGATTTGCCGACCACCCCCAGGCAGGGTTCTCGAAGAACATCATTTGATAGCGCCCGCTGGAAAGATCCGCGTAGCGGCGGCCGGCCGAGGTCGGATAAAACGCGAAGTGATAGTCGTCCTGTAGCTGATTGAGCTCATCCAGCAGGCTCAGGGTGATTCCGCGCCAGTCACCCGCAGACGTCAATTCGACAAAGGGAGGAAAAACGTAACCTCCTACAATGACAGTTTTTGGCGCGGCAAACGCCGGAACTGTCAGCAGCAGGCAGGCAAGCAAGGCAATAAGAGGCATGCGCATTTCGCTCATCTCAAATCGTATAGTTATTATCACTTTCAGCATACCGTAAAGCGCGTACCAGCGCATTCCAGCACTATGCTGACAGCATGAATGGTATCACTATAATATCAACTATAATCGAGATGACTTCGCAAGCCCGATTGCCAGTATTGATCATGCCCCAAACGGGTGGATATGCGAGTAAACTCAAAATAGATTCAAGTTATGTCGCTTTGCTGCCGACATACAAGCAAGGTTGCTGGCCAGCAGCTATGGGCCAGAAGGCCACCCAAGAAAAAAATTATCAGGCCTGTCCGGAGGTTGTT
>SKFV01000245.1 GCA_007117785.1 Pseudomonas sp. | reverse complement strand
GCTTGTAGCTTGTAGCTTGTAGCTTGTAGCTTGTAGCTTGTAGCTTGTAGCTCAAAGGAGCCTGCCATGACCATCCCGACAACAATCAAGCTGCATAAAGCCTCCCGCTTGCTGGAGCTGGGCTACAGCGATGGTCAGGTGTTCCAGCTGCCCGCTGAATACCTGCGCGTCATGTCACCCTCTGCCGAAGTTCGCGGCCATGGCCGCCCGGTACTGCAAACCGGCAAGCTGCATGTCGCGCTGACCCATGTCGAAACGGCCGGCCGCTATGCGCTGAAACTGACCTTTGACGATGGCCACGACTCCGGCCTGTACACCTGGGATTACCTGTTCCAACTGGGCAATGAATACCCCCGACGCTGGCAGGACTACCTTGACCAGCTTGGCGAGGTTGGTGCCAGTCGTGACCCTGACGTCGCAGTCGTTCGCTTTACTCCCTGACCGTCCTTTCTCTCTCAGCCGTCTGGAAATTGATCAAAAAGCCACTATTGAGTTAAAAAGTCGGTTAACAGGCTGTCCTGCGCATGCTAATTTGTCTCATAGTTGCAACAGCTTATTGCCAGAATCCATTCGCGGGCCACTGGCTCGTCATGCTGTCCGCCTTACCTCATTGATGGAGTCACCCCATGGCCGAGCAGGAAAAAAACCAACAAGAAGTCGCCAAAAAGGCCAGTGAGAGCATTCTCGGTCCCAATCCCGTCGTCGGTATTCCGACACGCGATCTGGTCAGCACCGCACGCCAGGTGCTGCGCCAAACGGTGCGTCAGCCAGTGCACAGCCTCAAGCATATGGGCCGACTGAGCCTGGCGATCAAGGATGTCATGCTCGGCAAGTCGGACCTGGCGCCAACGCCTGACGACAAACGCTTTCTCGATCCCACCTGGAGCCAGAACCCGCTCTATCGCCGCTATATGCAGAGCTACCTGGCCTGGCGCAAGGAGCTGCAGACCTGGATCAGTACCGCCGACCTGTCTCCTGAAGATATCAGTCGCGGCCAGTTCGTGATCGCCCTGCTTACCGAAGCCATGGCGCCAACCAATACCGCGGCCAACCCGGCAGCGATCAAGCGCTTTTTCGAGACCGGCGGCAAAAGTGTTTTCGATGGCCTGACCCATCTGGCCCAGGACATCGTGCATAACGGCGGCATGCCCAGCCAGGTCAATATGAACGCCTTTGAAGTGGGCAAGAATCTGGCCATCACCAAGGGCGCTGTGGTGTTCCGCAATGAAGTGCTCGAACTGATCCAGTACAAGCCGCTGACCGAAGAGGTCTGCGAACGTCCGGTACTGGTGGTGCCACCACAGATCAACAAGTTCTATGTTTTCGACCTGTCCCCGGAAAAAAGTCTGGCACGCTTTCTCACCAGCAATCACCTGTCGACCTTCGTGGTCAGCTGGCGCAACCCGACCAAGGCGCAGCGCGAATGGGGCCTGTCGACCTATATCGATGCGCTCAAGGAAGCCATTGATGTGGTCCTGGATATCAGTGGCAGCAAAGATCTGAGCATGTTGGGCGCCTGCTCCGGCGGTCTGACGACCGTCTCCCTGCTTGGCCATCTGGCGGCTATCAAGCAGAAGAAAGTGCACTCCTTCAGCCTGCTGGTCAGCGTGCTGGATACCGATGTAAAAACCCAGGTCGCCCTGTTTGCCGATGAGAAAACCCTGGAAGCAGCCCGTCGCACGACCTACCAGAACGGCGTGCTGGAGGGTAAGGATATGGCCAAGGTTTTTGCCTGGATGCGGCCAAATGACCTGATCTGGAACTACTGGGTGAACAATTACCTGCTCGGCCATGAGCCACCGATTTTCGACATCCTGTTCTGGAACAACGACACCACGCGTCTGCCGGCGGCACTGCATGGCGAGTTCCTGGAAATGTACAAGACCAACCCGCTGACCCGCCCCGGCGCGCTGGAAGTCTGCGGCACACCGATTGACCTCAAGCAGGTGAAATGTGATTTCTTCTGCATTGCTGGCCTGACCGACCACATTACTCCTTGGGAAGCCTGCTATCGCTCGGCCAACCTGATGGGAGGCAAGTGCGAGTTTGTGCTCTCCTCCAGCGGCCACATCCAGAGCATTCTGAACCCGCCAGGTAACCCCAAGGGACGCTTCTTTACCAACAGTGAAATGCATGCTGATCCGAAAAAATGGCTGGAAAGTGCCACCAAGCATCCGGATTCCTGGTGGACTTACTGGCGTGACTGGCTGCATGCGCGCGGCGGTAAGCGCGTACCGGCAGCCACTGAACTCGGCAATGCCAAATACCCGGCCATGGAAGAGGCTCCCGGCACCTATGTGCATGAACGCTAGGAGACTGGCGTACTTTGATCGGGCTTCCACGCGAAGCCCCAGGCGGATATAACCATGCCCCAAGCTTTTATTTTTCGCACCATCGACCTGGACGGCCAGTTTCTGCGCACTGCCGTTCGTCCAGGCAAGCCGGGCACAACTCCGCTGCTGGTGTTCAATGGGATCGGCGCCAACCTGGAACTGGTCATGCCCTTCGTCAGGGCTCTGGACCCGGAGCTGGAAGTCATCGCCTTTGATGTGCCCGGGGTCGGCGGCTCTTCGACGCCAGCGACACCCTTCCGCTTTCCCGGCCTGGCCAAACTGGCTGCGCGCATGCTCGACTACCTCAATTACGGCCAGGTCAACGCCATTGGTGTCTCCTGGGGCGGCGCGCTGGCGCAGCAATTTGCCCGCGACTACCCCGAGCGCTGCAAAAAACTGATTCTTGCTGCCACCTCGGCAGGTGCGGTCATGGTGCCGGGGCGACCCAAGGTACTGCTGAAAATGGCCAGCCCGCGGCGTTACATTCAGCCCTCGCACGGGGTCAAGATTGCTGCCGACATCTACGGCGGCGCCTTTCGTCGTGACCCCAACCTGGCCAAGGCGCACGCAGCCAAGGTGCGCTCATCCGGCAAGATAGGATATTACTGGCAGCTATTTGCGGGCCTCGGCTGGACCAGTGTGCACTGGTTGCACAAGATCCAGCAGCCCACCCTGGTGTTGGCAGGTGATGATGACCCGATCATCCCGCTGGTCAATATGCGCCTGCTGGCATGGCGAATTCCCAATGCCGAACTGCATGTGATTGATGATGGCCACCTGTTCCTGATTACCCGCGCTGATACTGTAGCGCCGATCATTTCCCGGTTCCTTGCCGAAGAGCGTCAGCGCGCTGTGATACGTCCGGCCATGGGCAAGGCCCTCGGCAAACCATAATTGGGGTAGACTGAGCGCAGCCTCACTGTCGTATCCAATCAAGGACTGCTGGATGCCCGAACGCCACTACGTGCCCGCGCCACAACAACCCGGAATGGATGTCCGGCAGGTGGCCGCCGCCGTAGTGCGCGACCTCTTGCATCAACCCGGTTACCACTGGCAACACCTGCTGATGCTCCTCCAGCGCTTGTGCACGGCGCAGCAAACCGACAACCGGGCATTTAATGACCGACGCTTCCAGCACCCCGGCTGGCAACAGGGCGTGGCAGCCTATCTGCTGCACGCTTGGTTGGCGGCCTGCCAGCAGAGCCGCGACTGGCTCGACGGACTACAGGTCAACGATCAGGAGCGGCAGGCGTTGGCCTGG
>SKFV01000121.1 GCA_007117785.1 Pseudomonas sp. | reverse complement strand
CAGCGCCACTTCATCCGGATGGCCGTTGTACCAGCCAACGAAATTCGAGGAGCCGAAGATATTACCGGCATCAGCGCCCGGCAGGGTCAGCGGCCGGCTTTGGGAGCCACCGGTGGCGTAGATCACGCCATGGTAATGCTGGCGCAGATCGGCGCTGGAAAGATCGCGGCCAATCTGGACGTTACCGAAGAAACGGAAGTTCTGTGACTCGGCAATGCGCTCGAATCCGGCAGTGACTGACTTGATGCGTGGGTGATCCGGTGCCACACCATAACGTACCAGACCAAAGGGCGTCGGCAGGCGCTCGAACATATCAATGCGCGCGGCGGGCATCTGCTTCATCAAGGCTTCGGCAGCGTAGAAGCCACTGGGGCCGGAGCCGACAATGGCAAAGCGGCCAGGCAGGCGCGCCAGCGGGCTGGCGGCGTGCTGCCCGGCCTGAATGCTTTCGCGAATGATCGGGTGGGTTTTTGCACCCTCGGCATTCAGGGCGATATAGTTGTGCTGGTCCTCTGGCACCATGGTCTGCGGGAAAATAGCACCCTCGGGGCAGGCCGACACACAGGCGTTGCAATCAATACATACGTCCGGGTCGATAAACAGCATCTCGGGCGCTTCACGGAACGCCTCAACCGGACAGACATCAACGCAACTGGTGTGTTTGTTGCCAATACAGCTCTGGGTGACTACGTAGGCCATGATCTACTCCGGGCAGGGACAGCAAAAGATCGATATTCTATGTCTGGACTTGGTTAGACGTATTGGCAGCAAGTGCCTGATTGACATTTTGTGCCAGCGTGCTGATAGTGTCAGGCATGAGCAAGACCGACTTTGTCCCTTCCGGCTTTATTGAAACGCTGCAGGACTATATGCGCGAGCGTGATCTGCCTGCGGGCGGACTGCTGGACGCAATGGATACTGAGCTGGAAGCCCCCTATGTGTCGGCGCAGCGCTTCTGTGAGTTGCTGGAATCAGTCTGGCAGTTGGATTCGGTCACGGCTTTGGGTCTGCGTCTGGGGCTATCCGGGCAGCCAAGGCAGTTCGGTGTGGTGGGTTATATGGTGTCGTCCTGCGGCACTCTGGGTCAGGCATTGGCGCGCTACCACCGGTATCAGGGGTTATTGCAGGGTGGCTTGGCCTCGCGCGCGCGTTTGCACGACGGTGTGCTCACTATGCGCTGGACCCAGGCGGTGGCCAATACCCCCTTGGCCACCGAGTTCAGCCTGGCGGTATTTGTCAGTTTGTGCCAGGCCTTGATTGGTCGACCGGTCACGCCGCTGCGTGCGGGATTACCTTTTCCGCGTCCTGATGACGTGGGCATCTATGAGGCTTTGCTCGGCTGCCCGGTGGATTTCGACTGCAACAGCATCGAGTTGGCCATTCCTGCCCACCTGCTGGCGCTGCCGATTTCCAGTAAAGACCCCTACCTGCTGCGCTTGCTGGAACAACAAGCGCAGGCGCTGCTCAATCAACAGCCGCGGTTCGACGACGATGAAGTTGGACCCTTTTTCACCCGCGTGCAGGAACAGATCGTCGAGTCGATGAAAAATGGCGATGTCAGTGCTGAAACGGTCGCTCAGGCATTGGACTGTTCTCTACGTACCTTTTATCGTCAATTGAGTAGCGCTGGCTACAGCTATCGCGGCCTGCTCGCGCATACCCGACATACGCTTGCCCGGCAGTACCTGGCCGACCCAGCCCTGGCGCAAACGGATGTGGCATTGTTGCTCGGGTATTCCGAGCAAAGCTCATTCATTCGCGCTTTTCGCAGCTGGACCGGTATGACGCCGGGTGAGTATCGCGCTCATCTGGCGAAGAACCACGTGAGTGCGCATGCCTAGCCTTCAACCAAGGCATTGCTGCTTGAACATTGTCCCCTTCCAGGCTTTTTAACAGCGTCCCGAAATAACGCTTCTTGTTCTCGGATTAAGGCGCATACTGCGGCACCTGAGCGCATAGCGGAGTCGATACTCTGCAAAGGAAGTTGCGATATCAGGATGATCCCGAGGTTTACATGGAAAATACCCAGACAAACGGTAGCAGCGTTGCAATTGTGGCAATTATTGTTGTTGGCATACTCTTTGTTGGGGCCGGCATCCTTTTTTATACCGGCGCACTGGGTGGCGGTGGCAGCACTTCCAGCACAACCGTTATTGAAGCCCCTGCCGAACAGGCCAAAGGGTTGAGTCTCAAGTTCGAAGATAAAGACGGCATCAAAACCGAAATCTCGACCAACTGATTGTCAGTAGTCAGCTTCTTCCAGCTTTATCCGCATTTCCCCCGGGCCAGCCACTGTAAAGCTGACGGTCCGGGGTATATTGCCTCTTCGTCAGGCAATGTTCGGCTCTAACAGGGACGCTGTATGCCATTGCCGTTAATCTTGAAACGCAATCAATCATTCCCCTGTTTTTCCAATGCTTTGCCTGCCTGACCTCTATTCACTTCTTCAAACTGATCCAGGTCGCTTGCGCACAAGCCACGCGTTCACCGTTGCTGCGGAACAAGGCGCTGCCCGCATTATGCTTTCTTCCTTCGTGGCTAATCGCCCAGGCCGACACGATCAGGGTCTCGCCGGAACGCACGGGCTGTTCAATGCGAGCGCTGTAACGCCCCAGCAGGGCCATATCGGATACCGGTTTGACGGCGAAGAAGCCGGGGCAGTCCAGTGCGGCCCAGAGGAATTCGCTGGCTACCTTGCCATCGGCATCAGCCAGATCCGCAGCGGGTTGCCAGAGGGCGGCTACCTGGTCCTCGTGGTTGCAAACACAGCCGGTGAAGATGCGCAGGCCGTCGCCTGGATCGCGGTTGGTGCCACAAACAAAACAACCGGGCAGGTCGTGGTGGCGGATGCCGACGAAGCGTTGCTGGGCATCCTCGGCTTCCTCGAATGTGGGTGGCGGCGGAATGTTCAGCTCGAAATGATAGGGTCGGGCACTGGCCAACAGTTGCTCGCCGAGCTTGAGTTGCAGGCCGTCACCGTCGGTGTGCAGCTGCAGGTCGGTATCCAGTGGCGGTGGGGCGTGCAAGGTTACCTGGCAGGGCTGGTCCATGTGTTTGGCCACAAGACCACAGACATAACCACCGTTGCCGCTGTTTGGCGGTCCGCAGAAGCGATGGGCAATATGTAGCGTTGTGATGTTCATGATACCTCCGGGAGTAAATATGGACGTATCTTACCCGCCTGGTGAATGTCGCAGGACCTTTGCTTGTGTGTCATAGCAGCCGCTGATAGCAGGGTATCAGGATCGTGCGCTTTACTGATGTTCCGGTGACGGCATCTCGTGAGTTGGCAGCGGTCGTCTGCCGAGGGTTCAGGCCGTTGTCACCGTGACTCTCCCGTCCTCGCGGCGGATAGCGATTGGCTGGTATCAGGCTCCCCAATCGCCCACTCCTTGGGGAAACGGCGGATCAGCAGCGCCAATACAAAGCCAACCGACAGCACCAGCGAGGTGAAGGCAAAGGCGACGGTGAAGCCACCAGTGATTTCGATCAACCAGCCGCCGATGGCCGGACCAAGGAACTGGCCGAAGGCAAAGAACAGGGTCGCAAAGCTGAATGCGATTGGTATGTAGCGGGGCGCCACCTGATCGGTTGCGCT
>SKFV01000264.1 GCA_007117785.1 Pseudomonas sp. | reverse complement strand
CGTAGAGTGTTTGGCCACCACGCACATCAATGGTTCGCCCCATAAAGTCAAAGTTGGGCACATCATTCAAAGGCAGCTGGGTACCATTGTATGAGCCGCTCTGGACTATGGCTCGGTGAAATAATCCTGCGGCATTTGGTGAAGCAAGCTGGCTCAGTACGCTATGACCGCCTGCAGATTCACCAAAAATGGTGACGTTATCCGGGTCACCGTCAAATTCGCTGATATTTTCCTGAACCCATTTGAGTGCTAACTGTTGATCTTGCAGGCCAAAGTTGCTGTCGCCAAGATCGGCATGAGGCAGAAACCCAAGAGCGCCTAGGCGATAGTTAATAGTGACAACAACAATGCCTTGATCAACCAGCTTCTGTGGCTCATATTCGGCGCCGCCTTCACCACCTAGTAATGCACCGCCATGTATCCAGACCATGACTGGATAATTGCCGGTTGCTTCAGGTGCATAGACATTGAGGAAAAGGCAATTTTCCGTGTTGCTGGGCTCGCCAAATGTGGTGTCGGGTTGCGCGCAGGCGTTGCCAAAATCTTGCAGTTCAATCACCCCTTCATGGGCCGGTGCAAACTCTGGGCTGGCAAAGCACTCAGCCTGGCCGTATTGCATGCCCAGGAAAACACGCATTCCATCATTATTAACACCCTGGAAATCGCCTTGAGCTGTATTTGCAGCCAAAGGGTCTGAAGGTGTTTGCGGGGAGTCGAGGGATCGGTGGTCTCTGGGGGAGACGAGCTAGAACCGCCGCCACCGCCACCAAGACAGCCAGTCAGCAGGGCGGCGAACAGGCCGCTGATAAGAATTTTTCCGTGTGTTTTGTAGCGGTTATATATGGCCTGTTGCATCAGCGACACCTGAAGTTATTTTTATGTTTAACACTGTTTGAGTGTTCAAGATGCAGATATCAGGCTGACATTACAAGCAGATTTGCTGACTGGCTGGTCGAGCTGCCAAGTGGGCCAAGCGTGGTCAGGATTTGATCATAGTGAATTATTCTGTGACATAGTTCACAGCCTTGCGTTTTTGTTATTCGTCTCATGGTGGGTGTGCGGTATTGTTCCGCCATCACGGATGATGACGCTGACCAAGGATGGTCGCTTGATTCTTGATCGGGAAGGGCTGCTCCAGGCGTTATGGCTGGGCAGCCCTTTTTTGTTCCGCTTGGATCAGAGCTGGGCGGCAATTGTTTATGTGTTGCCACTGTGCATATAAAGAATAAAGTGACGGATTAAAACGGATCCCGGTTCCGGAGCTTTGTATTGATCCTGGTCATGAAGTGCGCGTGCTGTTCGGTTATGGTATGTAACCAGACCGTCGATTGAGTAACCCCGAAGACTGTTATGGCCCCTGGTTTCCGATATTTGTTTCTTTTGCTGTGCAGCGCGCTGCTGCTCTCAGGCTGTATGTCAAGCTATCCGCTTGGTATTAGTGAGGAGGAGTGGGTGCGGTTATCTCCGGACCAGCAACTGGATGCTCGCTCGCGCCAGGCGGAAATGGATCAGGCGGAAAGGGTGCGGCGTGCTGAAGCGGCTCGCTTGGCTGCGGAGCAGCAACGTCTGGAACAACAGGCGCGAGAAGAGCGGTTACGAAATGCCGCCCCCGGTGACCTGGTGCAGTGTGTTCTGGATGATGCCGAAGGCTATTTCGCGGGCGACTGGCGAACTGTAACACCAACGGGCTTTACGTTGGTGCGGGGGTATTCAGAAGCGATAACTTTGTCTGAACAAGACCGTAGCAGCAGACAGGTACAAGTGCATGCAAGCTTTGACGGGACTCAGGTTGAGCTGTGCCGTCCGCATCGTAATGACTGCACCCGTCTGGCAGCTACTCAGAACCAGCTGCAGCGTGGCGTCAGTCGCCCTATTCAGCTCGACCGCGTGCTGCGCGGTCACATGTATTGTGATGTGCCGCGCAATATAGAGTACCGGTTAAGGCCCCGTTATTGATGGAGTTATCCAGACAAGACCTAGCCTCGACTGCTGTCATGGAAAAACTGAGCCTGACGGGTGATCTGGCCCCGATTTTTGATCAGATAAGGTCTTCATCGGTCTTGCGTGCCTTGCGAATATCGCGGACGACGGCTGTGTAGATAACTGCCAGCACCCCCAGCGTCAGTGCTGGCCAGATCAGGATGTAGGCGGCGTAGACAAGTTCGTTGCTCATTGGGTGTTCTCCGCTGTCAGGTCAGGTTGCTCGGGTGCTTTGTCGTAGTCACCCACCCGCTGCTGGATAAGATTGAAATCAAAACGTTGTTTGCTGAACAGGGTCATCACCGTGCAGACCAGCGCGCTCGCGCCATAGGCCGTCAGCGATGCGGTCAGCACAAGGTAGTCACGCAGGAAGCCGGTGGCAAAGATCAGCATGGCGATCAGTGCCAGCACGCCGGCGACCAGACCTGCCTTGCGCCCGAAGAAGCCGAATACCATCAGGCCAATGACTACGGCGCCGCCAAGCGAGGCGAGCAACTCATAGGTCAGCACTGTGATGCCAGTCATTTCCAGTAGCTCGAAGCGGGCGATGCAGAACAGCGCCATGGCGACAACCACTGACCAGGTGAAGGCGGCATTGGTTACCCGGTCCCAGTAGCAGCTGACAATCACCGGGAACACAATGGCCCCCCAGAGTGCACCGACAAACACCAGCATGACCAGAATATCCAGTGAGAAGCTGGCAAAGATCAGCCCGGCTGCGGTGGCGACGATCATGGTGATGCGGCCGACTAGCATCATGATTTTTGGGTTGGGGTTGTTGGACGACAGGTTCTTGCCGTAAACATCCGCCATCATGATGGTCGACAGGGCAGACAGGTCCGAGTCGGCCGTAGAGGACAGGGAGCCAATCACCAGCACAAAGAAAAGTGCAACAAATACCGGTGACAGGTAGGTTGAAACCATCTGCGGAATCAAGTTGTTCATATTACCGTCAATCGGCTCCATACCCACTGACAAGGCCATTAAGCCGATCATGCCCAGGCCGATGACGATGGCTCCGTAACCGATAGTGGCGGTGATAAAGGTTGACTTGATGTGATTTTCTCGCACGGCGAACAGGCGCTGGGAGATGGTCTGATTACCGATCGCATAGGCCAGTACCGCAACAAAGAAGGGCGCGCCCTGATTCATGATGGCGTCCATGGAGAATAAACTGGCCTGTTCGTCGGTCAGGCGGCTCAAGCCTTCCACCATCACGCTCGGTCCACCGGCTGAAAACAGCACGGCTGGAATGATCAGCACGGCAATTGCCATGAGCGCGACCAATTGGGCAAAGTCGGTAAACACTGAAGCGCGAAAACCGGACGTGAGGGTGTAGGCCAGCACGCCAACCCCGGCAACAATTACCCCGGTCTGGAACGACAGTGGCGACAGTACAGAGACCAGTGCACCGGCAGCGGTAAAGTTCACCATCAGGCTGATAATGCTACCCATGATGTTGGAGCCAGCCAGAATCAGTTGGCTGGATGCGCCATGACGGGCATGAATCAGCTCGCCCAAGGTGTGGCCATTGGGTGCCAGCTGGCGAAAGCGGCGGCCAAAGGGGTAGATGAACAGAATCATCAAGGCGCCCCACAGCCCATAATGAAGCGGCCCGGAAACGCCGTAGGTGT
>SKFV01000306.1 GCA_007117785.1 Pseudomonas sp. | reverse complement strand
TGACGCAAGGCCTTGATCAGTTTGTTGGCAACCGAGGGCAAGGGCTCTTCCAGCCGCTCTGGCCATTCCTCAGGGGGCCGCCGGGCGCCCTGGCGAATCAGTTCGAGAATGGTATTGCCATTCTGTCGCACGGTGCGCGGATGCATGTCTTCGATCGCTGACAGGGCTGACAGGGTATCCGGCTGGCGCTGGGCCAGCGGGCACAGGGACTTTTCCCGTAGCAAGCGGTTGCGCGCCTGATTGCGCTCGCGGGACTCACGCTCGCGCCATTCACAGAGCACTTGCAGTATGGCCAACTCTGCTGGTTTCAGGCGCCAGGCCTGTTTGATCTGCAGATAAGCGGTTTCCGGATCCTGAATCAGGTTGCTGGAAGCAACCTGGTCGGCCGCATCCGCCAGTAGCCAGTCAGTCAGCCCGGCCGCCTCGATCCGCGGAGCCAGCACCTGGTAGAGTTCGGCCAGATGCTGCGCATCGCCTGCCGCATAGGTGACCTGTGCTTCGCTCAACGGGCGCTGCAACCAGTCGGAACGGGTTTCTTCCTTGGGCAGTTCAATATCCAGAATCTGCTGCACCAGACGCGAATAGCCCATGGAGAAGTCCATGCCCAGGTAGGCCGCAGCAATCTGGGTATCAAACAAGGGCGCCGGCACGGCCCCACAGAGATTGCGGAATACTTCCAGATCTTCGCTGCAAGCATGCAGCACCTTGACCACGGACGGGTTGGTCAGCAGTTCGGCAAAGGGCCGCCAGTCACTTATTTCCAAGGGATCTATGAGGAAACTATGTGCGCCGTCACCGACCTGAATCAGGCCGGCAATCGGAAAAAAGGTTTCCGTGCGGACGAATTCGGTATCCAGTGCCACATAGGGCAGTTGCTGCCAGCGGGCGCAGTAGGATGCCAGGGTGGCATCCTGATCGATCATCAGGGGTTCGGCCAAAGGGCTAGTCATAAGGTTTTCCTTCCATGCGCGGCGAGTATAACCGATCAGCCGGCAAAATGATTTGCAGCATCGTTCAAGTTTGACCGACATCAACCGATAAACCCTTGAAAGCAGGCACAATGAACGCCTCTATAGCAGTCAATCCGCAGCGGGAGCCGGCATGGCGTTTCTTCAGAATATTCAACTCAAATACAAGTTCTGGGCAGTCAACAGCGTTTTCTATCTGGTGACCCTGTTGCTGGTGCTGGTCGCTATCTGGGTTGAACAACAGAATATCCATGGCACTCGTCAAGCCGTCGCCGAGCAATGGATACAGTCAGCCAGTCCGGCTGCACATATGCCCGGGTTGCGCTGGCTGGACAGTCCTGTTGCGGGTTCGGCCCAAGCCGCAGCAACCCCGCGCTGGCAAAGCGAGCAAAGCAACCCTGCGCTGATCGGCTATTGGCTGCTACGCAGTGAAGAAGGCGTGCGCGCCCTTGCTGTTGAGCGCCAGGGATTTTTCGCCTTGTTGCTGGACCGCGCGCCAACCTATGCGCTGGCAGTCTTTATCCTGATGTGCGCCGTGCTGGTAGTTTCACAATCGCTTATTTCTTTCATTATCAGCCACATAACAGCATTACGTGATGTCATGCTCAAGGTACAGAACAGTGGCGATCTGTCCTTGCGCGCACGGGTGGATTCGCGCGATGAAGTCGGCGCCATGGCCGTCGCCTTCAATGCCATGCAGGAAACCCAGCAGCAGACTGTGGCGGCCGTGCGTCAGGCTGCCGAACAATTGGACCGTGGTACTGCGCAGTTGGCCACGCTGATGCAGCAGGTCAATAGCGGCATGATCAGCCAGCAAGCCGAAACTGATATGGTTGCCGCAGCGGTGAACGAAATGAGCGCCACGGTGCAAGACATCGCCGGCAACACCGGTACTACCCGAGACCAGTCAAACCATGCAGATGAGCTGGCCGGGCGCGGGCGCGATCAGGTTATCCGCGTGAGCAAGACCATCACCGGACTGGCCAGCAGTATTGAGCGCTGTACCCAGCATATGGAAAAACTCACCGGCCATAGCAATGAAATCAGTGGCGTGGTTAACGTCATCAAGGGTATCGCCGAACAGACCAATCTGCTGGCTCTGAATGCGGCCATTGAAGCGGCGCGGGCGGGCGAATCCGGGCGTGGTTTTGCCGTCGTCGCCGATGAAGTCAGGGCATTGGCCCAACGCGTTCAAAGCTCGACCGATGAAATCCAGCGCATGATTGAAGCCTTGCAAGGCGGGACCCGCGACGCGGTGGGTGATATGCAGGCCAGTGCCGACCTGACCCACGAGTCCGTTGCCCAGATCAACGATGCCGGCGGATCACTGGAAGATATTGCCTTGGCGGTCAGCCAGATCAGTACCGGTAATCAGGAGATCGCCTCGGCGCTGGAGCAACAGACCCAGGCCGCTGATGCTATAACCCAGAGCGTAGTGCAGATTCGCGATGTTACCGAGAAGACCGTACATCAGACTCAGCAAAGTGCGCAGACGAGTCAGGAGCTAGCCCAACTGGCACATCAACTGACCACTGCAGTGAGTAAACTGAAGAGCTGATGGGGATCACGCTCGATCAAAAGCCGGGCAAGCCCGGCTTTGTCGTGTGCGAGTACTTACTCAACCACGATCCGTGCACGGTTATTGTTGATCGTCGCCGGGCCTACGCCACTGACCTCAGTCAGGGCATCTGCATCAGCAAAGGGGCCATGCTCTTCGCGGTAAGCGACAATGGCTTCGGCGCGGGACTGACCGACACCCTGCAGCACCTCGGCAATTTCTCCGGCGCTGGCCTGGTTGATATTGACGCTGACCAGTGGGGATTCATCGGCAAAACCGAGAGCAGAAAACAACAGAGCGCCACTTAGTGCGATAGCAGAAATAACAGATTTCATAACGTTTCCTTGTAGTTGGCATTGATCTGATTGCCGCGCGCAGGACACTTCCTGGCTTCCTGTCGCACTCCTTTGCGACCGCAAAAAATTAAGTCAAGAGGCGATACTTGAAAAGCTGCAAAAGCGCGAATTGCCAACCAGGTCACGATTTTTTTCATACCGGGACATAAAAACCCTGTTGTCAGGCAGTGGTATCAGTCACTGGCAAGCCACCATGCCAACTCGCTGGATAGAGCATTTCCTCACGATAACCACTGATCACGCGACGCAAACCGGTCAATGCCTGATCCAGCGCCGGGTCGCCGCTGTCGAGCAGAAAGGGTCGGCCAGCGAGGGTTTTCAGCTTGCTCTTGGTCGCCACCACCAAGAGGTTTTCCAGTCCCACGGCCTGAACAATACGCGGTGAGATTTGTTGATTACCACGGCCGAGAATATGCCCCTGGCCGCCAATCGCCGAAACCAGAATGCGCCATTCGCCCCCTTGCTGCAGCAGCGCCCACAGCTGGGCTTCGGTGGCGTCAGCACAGACCAGTTCACCATCACGCACCACATCCACACCCAGCAAGGTGCCCGGCAAGCCCATAGCTTCGAGGATGCCACAATTGCTCGACCCAGGGCCAAGTATCCAGCTGGTATCGGCATCCTGTTCTTCCTGCAACCAGGCGGCGATATCATCCAGCACCAGGGTTTCCTGCTCACGCCCACCCTGCTTGACCTGCTGCACAAAGCGACCCTCTTCCGGGATCTGTAGCTCGCCGTACAAAC
>SKFV01000279.1 GCA_007117785.1 Pseudomonas sp. | reverse complement strand
TCGGTTATGCTGTCCGATGAGGTGTTGATTGTTCCCATCACTCCGCATCCAGAAGAGAGTCGCATATGGCCCAGATACCCAGCAGTCGTCAGCCCAAGTACAAACGGATTTTGCTCAAGCTCAGTGGCGAGGCCCTGATGGGCACCGAGGCCTTCGGGATTGATCCCAAGGTGCTGGATCGGATGTCATTGGAAATCGGCCAGTTGGTGGGTATTGGTGTGCAGGTCGGCCTGGTTATCGGTGGTGGCAATCTGTTTCGTGGTGCGGCATTGCACTCGGTCGGTATGGATCGGGTAACCGGTGACCATATGGGTATGCTGGCTACGGTGATGAATGCGCTGGCCATGCGCGACTCGCTGGAGCGCTCGAATATCCAGACCCGGGTCATGTCTGCCATTACCATGGAAGGCGTGACCGAACACTATGACCGGCGCAAGGCGTTGCGTTATCTGAGTGGTGGTGACGTGGTAATATTTTCTGCCGGCACTGGAAATCCTTTCTTTACCACTGACACTGCTGCCTGCCTGCGTGCGATCGAGGTGGATGCAGATGTGGTACTCAAGGCGACCAAGGTTGACGGCGTGTATAATGCTGACCCGATGAAGGATCCTGACGCTGTTCGCTTCGACACCTTGAGCTATGACCAGGTGCTCGACCTCAAGCTGGAAGTAATGGACCTGACCGCTATTTGCCTGATCCGCGACCACCAAATGCCGTTGCGGGTCTTTAACATGAACAAACCCGGTGCGCTGCTGAATGCAGTTGTGGGCAGTGCCGAAGGCACACTGATCGAGGGCTGAGCAAGAAATGATCAACGATATCAAGCAAGATGCGCAGGAGCGCATGAAGAAGTCCATTGAATCCCTTGGACATTCCTTCAACAAGATTCGCACGGGTCGCGCGCATCCGAGCATCCTCGATAGCGTTATAGTGTCTTATTATGGTGCCGACACCCCCTTGCGGCAGGTCGCCAACGTCAACGTTGAAGACTCACGCACCCTCGCACTGACCGTGTTCGACAAGAGCATGATTCAGGCCGTGGAAAAGGCCATCATGACCTCGGACCTGGGGCTCAATCCGGCAACTGCCGGAACAACTATCCGGGTACCCATGCCGGCGCTGACTGAAGAAACCCGCAAGGGCTATACCAAGCAGGCGCGCAGTGAAGCTGAAAATGCTCGCGTGGCGATTCGCAATATCCGTCGTGATGCCTTGAGCACGCTGAAAGACCTGCAGAAGGAAAAGGAAATCAGCGAAGACGAAGAACATCGTGCCGCTGATGAGATCCAGAAGCTGACCGACAAGTATGTGGCTGAAGTAGACAAGGCGCTTGAAGCTAAAGAAGCGGACCTGATGTCGGTTTGACGTCAGCTGCCGGGGAATTTATGAAGGATACTGCTGCCAAGGCGCGCCCGAACCGGATTCCGCGTCATGTTGCTATTATCATGGATGGTAATAACCGCTGGGCGCGCAAGCGCCTGCTGCCTGGTGTCGCAGGACATAAAGCAGGCGTTGATTCGGTTCGTGCGGCCATTGAAGTCTGTGGTAACGCAGGTGTTGAGGTGCTCACCCTGTTTGCCTTTTCCAGCGAGAATTGGGCGCGTCCGCAGGATGAGGTCAGCGCCCTGATGGAATTGTTCCTCAGTGCACTGCGTCGAGAAGTACGCAAGCTGCAGGAAAACGGCGTTCGCTTGCGCATTATCGGCGAACGCCAACGCTTCGCCGCTGAGCTGCAGCAGGCTATGGCCGAGGCTGAAGCCCTGACTGCAGCGGGTGACCGGATGACGCTGGTGATCGCCGCCAATTATGGTGGGCAGTGGGATATTGCTCAGGCTTGCCGACAGTTGGCTGAACAGGTTGTTACTGGCCAATTGTCGGCTGGGCAAATCAATGAGCACCGTGTGCAAGCGACCCTGAGTACCGCCGACTGGCCTCTGCCTGATCTGTGTATTCGCACTGGTGGCGAGCGGCGTATCAGTAATTTCATGCTCTGGCAGTTGGCCTATGCCGAGCTGTATTTTTCCGATCTCTTCTGGCCTGACTTCAAGCAGGATGCCATGCAGGCTGCGCTGGCAGATTTCGCTTCCCGGCAACGCCGGTTCGGCAAAACCAGCGAACAGGTCGCTGCCGAGTCATAGGATCTAGCATGCTCAAGCAACGTATTATTACCGGGGTAATTCTCGCGCCTGTCGCTGTCGCTGGAGTGGTTTTTCTCCAAGGCGCTTGGTTTGCCCTGTTTATTGGCCTGATAGTCACTCTGGGTGCCTGGGAGTGGGCGCGGCTGGCGGGAGAGGCGGGGCAGAAGGGCCGGGTTATATACGCTGCTGCCATCGCCATTCTGATGATTGGCTTGTACCGCGATAGTTGGGCGTTGCCTTACGTCATGGTGCCGGCAGTCACCTGGTGGCTCTATGCCGCGGGTCTGGTGGTCCGATATCCCGCGTCCAAGCCCCTGTTGCAAGGTCAATTAATCTGCCAGCTGTATGGTTTGCTGGTGCTGTTGCCAGCCTGGTACGGCCTGGTCTGGCTGCATGCTCAGCCGAGTGGCTTATGGTTGATTCTGGTGCTGGTCATCACCGTCTGGGCGGCTGATATTGGTGCTTATTTTGCGGGCAAGGGGTTTGGCAAACGCAAGCTTATGCCTGCCGTCAGCCCAGGTAAAACCCTGGAAGGCCTGTTGGGTGGGGTTGTTCTGACCCAGTTGCTGACGCTGGCGCTACTGCTGACGCTGGGTTGGCAGTTCCAGGCGATCATCATGGCCCTGCTGGGTACGCTTCTGGTTGTGCTGTTCTCCGTGCTGGGTGATTTGAATGAAAGTCTGTTCAAGCGTGAGCAGGGCATCAAGGACAGCAGTAATCTGTTGCCTGGGCACGGCGGTATTCTTGACCGCATTGACAGCCTGACGGCGGCGATTCCGGTATTTGCCCTCGGTTGGTGGCTGATCGGGAGCTTACTCGCGTGACACGCAAACAGGTCACGGTACTGGGTGCCACAGGATCTATTGGGGTCAGCACCCTGGATGTGCTGGCGCGGCATGTCGATACCTACGCGGTGTTTGCCCTTACCGGACATACCCGTATGCAAGTGCTTTACGAGCAGTGTCTGGCGCATAATCCATGCTATGCCGTTGTTGCCAGCTCCGAGCAGGCCAATGCCTTGCAGGCACGCTTGCAGAACGCTGGCCTCGCCACCATAGTGCGCCATGGCGAGGATGCGCTGGCCGCGGTTGCTGCTGATGAGCGGGTTGATATGGTCATGGCTGCTATTGTGGGGGCGGCCGGTCTGGTACCGACCTTGGCCGCAGCGCAAGCGGGCAAGCGGGTGTTGCTGGCCAACAAGGAGGCCCTGGTGATGTCCGGTGCCTTGTTTATGGACGCGGTTCGCGCTTCCGGGGCCGAATTGCTGCCGATTGATAGCGAGCACAACGCTATTTTTCAGTGCCTGCCGGCAGACTATCAGAAAGGTATGGCATCCAGCGGCGTCAGACGCATCCTGTTGACCGCTTCCGGTGGCCCGTTCCGCGAAATGCCTCTGGAACAGTTGGTGCAGGTTACCCCTGAGCAAGCCTGTGCTCACCCGAACTGGTCGATGGGCCAGAAGATTTCTGTCGACTCGGCCAGCCTGATG
>SKFV01000177.1 GCA_007117785.1 Pseudomonas sp. | reverse complement strand
GAAATGCTTATCGCGGATATGGATAGCCAGGAAATACTTGCCGCGGCCAATAACCTTGATGCTGACGAACTGGCTGACCTGGCACCGGACTTGCCGCGCGATGTCGTGCGTGAGCTCATGGACACTCTGGATGTCGAGGAGCGTGAGCGCCTGAAATCAGCTTTGTCTTTTGATGAAGACGAAGTCGGGGCGTTGATGGACTTTGACATGATCACCATCCGGGATGATGTCACCCTGGAGGTCGTCAGTCGCTACCTGCGACGTTTTGATGCCTTGCCTGACCACAATGACAAGTTGTTCGTGATCGATGCGGATGGCGTGCTCAAGGGCGTTCTGCCGATCCGTAAGCTGCTGGTCAGTTCGCCGGAAATGACTGTGGCCGAGGTCATGTCGGATGACCCGGTGCTGTTCCGCGCCAACGATGATGCTGATGAAGCGACGCAGGCATTCGAACGGTATGATCTGATTTCAGCCCCGGTAGTCGATGATGAAGGGCGACTGTTTGGCCGTCTTACCATTGATGCTGTAATCGACTACATCCGCGAGCAGAGTGAAGCTGAAGTACTTAGCGCCGCAGGTCTGCGCGAAGAGGAGGATATTTTCTCCTCGGTCTGGAAATCAGTACGTAACCGCTGGGCCTGGCTGGCCATCAATCTATGCACGGCGCTGGTTGCTTCGCGGGTAATCGGTCTGTTTGAAGGGTCGATCGAGCAGCTGGTCGCGCTGGCAGCGCTGATGCCGATTGTTGCCGGTATCGGCGGCAACTCCGGTAACCAGACTATCACCATGATCGTCCGCGGCATTGCTACCGGGCAGGTGCAGGTTGCGCATGGCAGACGTTTGTTGAAAAAGGAAACGGGTGTGGCCTTGATCAACGGTCTGTTCTGGGGCTTTGTGCTTTCGCTGATCGCTTATATGTTGTACGGCAATGCTGCCTTGTCGGTTGTACTGATGTCAGCCATGGTGCTGAACATGTTGCTGGCTGCATTGATGGGGGTATTCATCCCGCTGCTGCGCGTGCGTTTCGGGCGGGATCCGGCGCTGGGCTCCAGTGTCATGATTACCAGCATAACCGATAGTGGCGGTTTTTTTATCTTCCTTGGGTTGGCAACTATTTTCCTCTTGTAAATCAGTTGTTTGTTGTTGGTTGCAGGGTGAGAGAAAAAGGCGGAATTGCATTCAGTTTCGTTGCCAAAAGTGTTACAGCAGGCTACATTAACCCGATTTTTACAAGAACTGTGCAAATCCGCAGGGGTGCAGTGCGCGCTTTAGCTGTATTTGCATGGATGATAATATTGGGATTTGCGCATTAGTGCGCTTTATTGTCTTGGGAGACCTGATGAATTCGTCCGATTTGATGGAGGAAGGCCTTGAGCTGATGCTGTTGGGCATGGGTTCGGTTTTTACCTTTCTGATTTTGCTGGTGATCCTTACCACACTGATGTCGAAAGTCATCGGGCGATATTTCCCTGAGCCGGTTGCAGCTCCTGCCATGAAGGCGGCCACCAAATCGAAGGGCAAGCCGGGTGAGGTTGATGAGCAGACCATTGCCATCATCAGCGCAGCGATCCGTCAGCATCGCGCCCGTCGTTCCTGACACCCAACCCACAGCTTCACTATTACAATCAGAAAGGCCATAACATTATGACCGATAGCAAAAAGCCTCTGGGCATTACTGATGTCATCTTGCGCGACGCTCACCAATCCATCCTGGCGACCCGTATGCGCCTGGATGACATGTTGCCGATTGCCGGTAAGCTGGATCAGATCGGGTTCTGGTCGGTCGAGTCCTGGGGTGGTGCAACCTTTGATGCCTGTATCCGCTATCTTGGCGAAGACCCTTGGGAGCGCATTCGCGAGCTCAAAAAGGCGATGCCCAACACCCGCCAGCAGATGTTGCTACGTGGCCAGAACCTCCTTGGCTATCGCCACTATGCCGATGATGTCGTAGAGAAGTTTGTCGAACGCGCCGCGATCAATGGTGTGGATGTGTTTCGCGTGTTCGATGCCATGAATGATCCGCGTAACCTGGAAACCGCACTGAAAGCGGTCAAGGCTCAGGGCAAGCATGCCCAGGGCACGATTTCCTATACCACCAGTCCGGTGCATACCATCGAGATGTGGGTCGACCTGGCCAAGCAGATCGAGGATCAGGGCGCTGATTCGATCGCAATCAAGGACATGGCCGGTATTCTGACGCCCTACATCAGCTTTGACCTGGTTTCCCGCCTGAAGCAGGCGCTGAGTATTCCTGTACACATGCAGTGCCATGCAACTGCCGGTCTGTCGACAGCAGCCATCCTGAAAGCTGCTGAAGCGGGTATTGATAACGTCGATACTGCAATTTCTTCGATGTCGATGACTTACGGTCACTCGCCGACCGAGTCCGTGGTAGCGATCTTCCAGAATACCGACCGTGATACCGGCCTCGATCTGGAGTTGCTGGAAGAGGTTGCGGCTTACTTCCGCGAAGTGCGGAAGAAGTACGCCAAGTTTGAAGGCACCCTGAAAGGCGTCGATTCACGCATTCTGGTTGCTCAGGTACCTGGCGGTATGCTGACCAATATGGAAAACCAGTTACGCGAGCAGGGTGCTACTGACAAGTTTGATGAAGTCCTGAATGAAATCCCCCGCGTACGCGAAGACCTGGGCTTTATACCACTGGTAACCCCGACCTCGCAGATTGTCGGCACTCAGGCGGTCATCAATGTGCTGACTGGCGAGCGTTACAAGTCAATCACCAAAGAGACCTCCGGTATCCTCAAGGGTGAATACGGCGCCGCGCCGGCGCCATTCAACAAGGAGCTGCAGGAGCGTGTTCTGGATGGCGCCGAGCCCATTACCTGTCGTCCGGCCGATTTGCTCGACAATGAGATGGACAAGCTAACCGCTGAGCTGAAGGATCTGGCCAAGGAAAAAGGCTTCAAGCTGGCTGACGCTGAAGTGGATGATGTGCTGACCTATGCACTCTTCCCTCAGATTGGTTTGAAGTTCCTGGAAAATCGCGGTAATCCTGATGCCTTTGAGCCGGTACCGACCGGCCAGGAACTGGTTGCAGCCAGCGCCAAGGCGCCAGCCAAGGCGGGTGAGCCTGAGGTCTATACCGTTACTGTCAATGGCAAAGAGTTTGTAGTTCAGGTTGCCGATGGTGGTGATATTACCGGGATCAAGCCTGTGGGGGAGTTAAAGGCCAATACTGCGGCGGCGCCGACTGAAGCGACAGCTGCAGGTGAGGGCGAAGCGCAACCCGCACCGCTGGCGGGTAATATTTTCAAGATCCTGGTCAGCGAAGGCGACAGTGTCGAAGAGGGTCAGGTGGTGATTATCCTGGAAGCGATGAAGATGGAAACGGATGTCTGTGCCGTCAAGGCGGGTACCGTAGCCAGTATCAACGTCAAGGTTGGCGATGCTGTATCGGTCGGCGACACCTTGCTGACGATAGGCTAAGGGGAGCCGTTCATGGAAAAGCTGCTCGAGTTGTGGCAGACCACCGGGCTGTATCATTTGCAGTTTGGTCAGGTGATCATGATCGCCGTATGCCTAGGTCTGATTTACCTGGCTATTCGCAAGGGTTTTGAGCCGCTGTTGCTGATTCCTATTGGCTTTGGTGGCATTCTCGCCAACCTGCCAGTGGCTG
>SKFV01000273.1 GCA_007117785.1 Pseudomonas sp. | reverse complement strand
TGACCAGGGCGAGCTGGTTGCCCGCCCTTCTGATCAGACTCTGGATATCCCCGCCAGCCTGGTCGTCCATGCTATCGGTTATCAGGGTTCGGCCATCGACGAGCTGCCCTTTGATACCGGGCGCGGTGTTATGCAGCACGAGCAAGGCAGAATTACGGGCAACGCCGACAGCCGCGATTATGTCGCTGGCTGGATCAAGCGCGGTGCCAGCGGCGTCATCGGTAGTAACCGTCAGTGCGCCACGGAGAGTGTGCAGCGTCTGCTGGATGACCTGGGTGACAGCCTGCCGAACCTCAGCGGGGAAGAGATCGATACCCTGCTGACCGCCCGCAAGGTCGATACCGTCAGCCTGGCTGACTGGCGCCTGCTGGATCAACACGAACAGGCCCGTGGCCGCGCCGAAGGCCGTACCCGGCGCAAGATCGTCAATGTTGCCGAGATGCTGGGGGTGATCCACGACGCCCGTGCCCGCGAGGCCGAACAGGCCAAGATGCCGGTAAAAACCCACTTCCGCGCCTGCACCCTGTGCGAAGCCATGTGCGGCGTGATCATTGAAACCCAGGGCGAGCAGATCCTGTCGATCAACGGCGACCCGGATGATCCGCACAGCGAAGGCCACATCTGCCCCAAAGGCTACGCCCTGCAAGACCTACACAACGACCCGGACCGCCTGCGCACGCCGCTGGAAAAGGTCAACGGCGAATGGCTACCGATCGACTGGGACAGCGCGCTGGACAAGGTCGCAGCCAAGATCGTGGATATCCAGAAGCGTCATGGCGACGATTCCATTGCCGGCTACTGGGGCAACCCGTCCTCGCATAACCTGGGACTGATGCTGGCTTCCGGCCCCCTGCGCAAGGCCATCGGTACACGCAATATCTCGTCGGCCGCCTCACTCGACCAGATGCCACACCAGTTGGTGTCTTACCTGATGTTCGGGCATAGCCAGCTGTTCACCATTCCAGATATCGACCGGACGAAATACATGCTGATGCTGGGTGCCAACCCGGCCGCTTCCAACGGCAGCCTGATGACCGCTGGTGACATTCTCAAGCGTCTGGAACGCATTCGTGAGCGTGGTGGCAAGGTCATACTGGTCGACCCACGCCGCACAGAATCAGCGCGCTATGTGGACCAGCACCTGTTTATTAAACCCGGAACCGATGCCTTCTTCCTGCTTGGCCTGATCCGCCATGTGCTGGACAAGGGCCTGACCAAGCCCGGTCGCCTGCAGGACCTGTCGGATAACTGGGATGCCCTGGCACCGCTGTTCGAAGGCATCACCCTGGAACAGGTCAGCGCCCGTTGCGGGATTGCCGTCAACGAGATCAAGCGTATTGCCGAAGACTTTGCCGCCGCCGACTGCGCGGTCTGCTACGGCCGCATGGGTGTGTCTACCCAGAGCTATGGCGCACTCAACCATTGGCTGATGCTGGTGCTGAACATTCTCACCGGCAACCTCGATCGTCCCGGCGGCATGATGTTTACCACCCCGGCCTTCAACAAGGCGCAAAGCCGGCCGATGGGCAGCTTCAATACCTACCAGAGCCGTGCCCGGGGTCTGCCCGAGTTCGACAGCTATTTCCCTGCCGTGACCATTGCCGAGGAAATGCTGACCCCCGGTGAGGGGCAGGTACGCGGTTTTGTCTGCGTGGCCGGCAACCCGGTGCTATCGACGCCAAACGGCCGGCAGATGGATGAGGCGCTGGAACAGCTTGAGTTCATGGTGTCGATCGATTTCTACCTGAACGAAACGTCACGGCATGCCGACATCATCCTTCCGCCTACCGGCCCGCTGGAACACGAGCAGTACGACATCGTCTTCAATATGCTCGCGGTACGTAACCTGGCACGCTACAGCGACCCGGTATTCGAGGCGCCGGAAGGTACCCGTTGTAACTGGGATATTGTGCAGGGCCTGACGCAGCGCATCATGGCGCTGAAGAACCCGGATGGCGCGCCAGCACGCAAGATGCCCAGCCCGGAACAGATTCTCGACCATGGCCTGAAAACCGGCCCGTATGCCGAGGGCTTCAATGAGTACAACAGCGGTGAGCCGGTCAAACATGACGAGCCGCTGAGCGTTGACGTGCTCAAGCGTTACCCCCACGGTCTGGACCTGGGGCCAATGCGCGAATCGTTCCCCGGCTACCTGTTTACCGCCGACAACAAACTGCACCTGACGCCACCCGAGCTGGTTGCGGATCTGGGCCGTGCCATGGCCGAGCTGCGTGGCGCAGAAAACAGCGAGCTGATGCTGATCGGCCGACGTGACCTGCGCACCAACAACTCCTGGATGCACAACAGCCAGCGACTGGTCAAAGGCGGTGACCGCTGCGCCCTGCTGATGAATCCGGCCGACGCTGAACGCCTGAATCTTGCCAATGGCAAACAGGCGCGCATCATGTCACGCACCGGTGAGCTCTTGGTCAGTGTGCAGGTAACCGATGACATCATGCCCGGGGTCGTCTGCCTGCCGCATGGCTAGGGGCATGATCGTGAAGGCATCAGCATGCGTATTGCCGAAAGCAACCCCGGCATCAACGTCAACGACATCACTGATGATCAGGTGGTTGACGTGCTGTCCGGTAACGCCGTGCTGAACGGCATTCCGGTATCAGTAGTCGCGGCATAAGCCAAAGATAGCCCGCAACGGGCTATCTGATGAATCCGCAATGAGTCAGGCAACAGCGGGATCGCTTGTCTGGCTCATTCTTTTTGGCCCGACGCTGTCGGGTTGGGGCGCACCAGCCACCAACTGGCCAGCACCAGGCTGCCAAACACCGTGTAGAGCAGCACAAATACCCAGTCCGGCGCACTGTAATAGAGTAGTTGCTGCAACCAGTGCTGGATAAAGGAACCCGAGTACGTCGCCTCGCCCGCCCTGTCTCGCAACGCCATTTCCCAGCTGGTCAGCGGGCAGATCACGCCCAGCCAGGCCTGTAACACAACGATGCCAATGGCAGCCAGGTGCGCCAAACGGAAGACCCGATTCCGCACCCACTGCCATTGCAGCGCATAACCGAGATAAATCGCCAGCAGTCCACACACCACAAAGAGCACAAAGAGCACGTGGACAACCAGAATGAAGTCGGCCAGCCAGAGAAACAGTAATTGTCTCGACACGGTGTTAGTCAGCTCCTGTACAAAAGGTGAAGCGCCCAGCCATCGCAGTAAAAAGTGTTCATTTTCGATAGTCTGCGCTTCCCGAAAAACGCAGGAAGAATAGCAAAGCGGTATAGGCCAGAAACCCGATAACCTGGGCCTGCAACAAGCCCTTATCCGCGAGCGAGCACAATCAACCGGTCGCAAGGCTGCAGTGACAGCAACATATTTCGCGGTGGGTTAAGCAGAGCATGGTGCCCCTGCTCATCCGGCACCGCCTTCCAGATACCCAGCGCCACTTCGCCGTATGCCGCCAGGGTTTTCTCCAGGCGCTGAAAGTCCGAGCTGGCCGGTAACGGATAGTCGTCAGGGTTACGGAACTGGATTTCTCCACCCCCGGCCATGAACAGATCATCCAGGACCACGCGCAACTCTCTGCGCAGGGCTACCTGAGCCAGTACGTGGCTGAGAATCATCGGACTGATCAGCATTTCACTGTAATGGTCCGTCAGCAAATGCCGGTTGCCGGGATCGCTGAG
>SKFV01000037.1 GCA_007117785.1 Pseudomonas sp. | reverse complement strand
GGCGGTTGTTGTAGCCCCCGAGCATCCACTGGCCAATCAGAGCCGGGTCAGCCTGCAGCAACTGGCCGAACACCCGGCCGTCCTACCGGATAGCCATACCGTCACCCATCGCGTCGTCAGCGAGCTATTTGCCCACCATCACCTGGCACCTCGCGTCAGCATGACCACCAACTATATGGAAACCCTGAAAATGCTGGTATCCATCGGTCTGGCCTGGAGTGTGTTGCCAGAGACCATGCTCGACAGCCAGGTGCGCCGCCTGCCCCTCAGCGGTGTTGAACTGCAGCGCGAACTGGGTGTGGTACGGCATACCGGTCGCACCCTCTCGAATGCAGCCCATGCGTTTATCCAGATCCTGCAACAGGAGCGTGAAACCCGGTCTTGAGCGGCCACCGCAAACACTGGCATACAGCCACTAGAAATACCGACCCGGGTACTTGTCGCGCCGCACTTCTGAGACTATGTTGAACACATCCAGACGATGAATTCCCAGCCCGAATTAGCCTGCCTGAGGTAGTACTGATGGGGCAACACAACAACATGCCTACGGCCGCATCGCCCTCAGCCAAAGATGCGGCATTCAAGCGACTCTTCTACCGCATGCCGGTGGCCAGCATGCTGGTGGACGCTGCCAACGGCTGCGTGATCGACATCAACCCCGCCTTCCAGAAGCTCTTTGGCTGGTCGCGTGAGGACTCCCTGGGTCGTGACAGCGGACGCGAATTCCCTCTCTGGCGAAGTAAGCAGCAACGTGAGCTCATGCTCCAGCACTTTCATCAGCATGGCCGCATGGATCACTTTGAGGCTGAACTGGTGTGCCGCAACGGCAGCCTGAAAACCTGCCTGGTTTCCGTCGAATACATTGAACTCGATGGCACACTTTGCCGCCTGTCGATGGCCTACGACATCACCGAACAAAAGCGCTTCGATGCCGAGCTGAAGAAAAGCCAGGAACGGCTCAACATGGCACTGGATGCCAGTCAGATGGGCATCTGGGATCTGGACCTGGGCAGCCGTATCCTGCATTTATCGGCTCGCGCCGCCGCCTTGCATGGCTTTCATGCTTATCCCTGGGATGGCCCGCTGAGCTATTTTACCCGCAGCATCCACCCGCAGGACCACACAGCCATGCGCAGCGCCTTTGTTGCCATTTGCCGTGGCAAGCAACAGCGTTACCGCCTGAGCTACCGCCAGTTCGACACCAAGGGGCAGACTCGCTGGCTGGAAGCAACCGCCACTCTGCACCGTGATGCGGAGGGCACGCCCCTGCGCATGGTCGGCACGCTGAAAGACATCACCGATCGCCGGCGCAACGAGCAGGCACTGATCGACAGCGAATTCAAGTTTTCCAGCCTGTTTCAGGGTGCACCTGAACCTTACTGCCTGCTGAACCGTGACAGTCTGGGCATTATCGAGATCAACCGCAGCTTTTCCGACCAGCTGGGTTACCTGCCGGAGCAGCTTATTGGGCAGACCCCGGAGCAGGCCGGGCTCTGGCAGGATGCACCAACAACACACGCCCTGCTGGAGCAGGTGTTTACCCGTGCGCAACTCAAAGGCTTCGAACTGGCTGTCCGGCATCGCCAGGGCCACAGCCTGATCTGCGAAATCTCGACAGCTGCACTGACCATCAATCGCCAACCCTGCCTATTGCTCAGCTTCAAGGACATCACGGCACGCAAGGATGCCGAACAGGCGCTACGTGCCTCCGAGCAGAAATTTGCGCTCGCCTTCAAGGCCAGCCCGGACTCAATCAGCATGACCGAGCGCGATACCGGCCGCTATATCGAAATTAATGAAGGCTTTACCCGTCTGACTGGCTACAGCCCTGACGAAGTCATCGGCAAGACAGCTCTGGAACTGGGCATCTGGTGCGACCTTCAGCAGCGTGAGGAAATGATTGCCGAGCTGCAGGCGAAGGGGCAGGTTCGTGACCGCGAAATGCGTGCCAGCGGCAAATTCGGCCAGGAAGTGCTGGTATCGGTATCCGTGCAGCCATTGGTCCTTGATGGTCTGGATTGCATGCTGATCACTGCCCGCGACATTACCGAACAGAAACTCATCGAAGCCCGCATCAAGCATCTCGCTTACCATGATGCCCTGACCGACCTGCCGAACCGCACCCTGCTCGCTGACCGCCTGGATCAGAGCATCAGCCTGTACAAACGGGTCAAGCTACGCGGCGCGCTGATGTTTTTCGACCTTGACCATTTCAAACATATCAACGATTCGCTGGGTCATTCCTGTGGCGATGCCGTGCTGCAAACGGTTACCCGACGCCTGCTGGCGACGGTGCGCAAACAGGATACAGTCGCGCGCCTGGGTGGTGATGAGTTTGTCATCTTGCTCAGCGGCCTGGAAGCCGATCATGACGAATGCCTGCAACATATCCAGCGCACCGCAGAAAAGCTGCGCAGCGCTTTGGCGCAACCCATGCAGATTGAGGGGCATGCCCTTGAGCTCAGTGTCAGTATCGGCATTGCTGTCTTGCCCGACCATGGTGACAACCCGGAAGATCTGCTCAAGCACGCTGATATCGCGCTCTATCGGGTCAAGGAAAGTGGTCGCAACGGCATTGCCTTTTTCGAGGAGGCGATGCAGGTGGCCGCCAGTGAACGCCTATCTATCGAATCCGAGTTGCGCCAAGCCTTTGCTCAGAACCAGTTCCATTTGCGCTATCAACCCCAGTTGGCAGCCAGCAACCACCACATTCTCGGCGCCGAAGCCCTGCTGCGCTGGCAACACCCGGAGCGCGGCCTGATCAGCCCGGCCAGTTTTATTCCAGTGCTCGAAGAAAGCGGCATGATTCTGCCGGTAGGTCGCTGGGTCGTTGATCAGGCATGCCAGCAGATCCGGCGCCTGCTAGACAGCCAGACAATCAGTCCTGACTTTCAACTGTCGGTCAACATCAGCCCGCGCCAGTTCCGTCAGCTGGATTTTGTCGAGCAGACCCAGCAGGCGATTGACGACAGCGGTATACCGGCCTGTCACCTGGTGCTGGAAATTACCGAAAATATTGTTATTCAGGATATCAACGATACCATCGCCAAGATGCAACAGCTGCGTCACCTAGGCGTCGGCTTTGCGATTGATGATTTCGGCACCGGTTATTCCTCGCTGAGCTACCTCAAGCGCCTGCCTCTGGATACTCTGAAAATTGACCAGTCCTTTGTGCGTGACTGCACCAAGGACCCGAATGACGCCGAAATCATACGGGCAATCATTGCCCTGGGCCTGAATATGCAGCTCAAACTGGTTGCCGAAGGGGTCGAGCAGCAGGAACAGCTGGATTTCCTGATCCAGCTAAGTTGCGATGCCTATCAGGGTTACCTGTTCAGCCCTGCCTTGGCGGAAGCCGATTTTGTCCGACTGCTAAATACCGGCAAATAAGTCACAGCGCTTGTCAGCTGCCAGGCAATTCATGCCAGAATGCCGTTATTTGCCAAGGATATGACTGTGACCCTGCATACACAGGCACTGGTGGTCTACCCCGCCGAGCAAGCGCAACACCTGGATACCCTGCGTACTTTCGCAGAATCAGCCCATATCACCCTGCATGAGTTCACCAGCGCAGACTTTCTAAGCGAGCCCGGACGTTGCCTCGACCATGCCCAGCATGTAGTTGTCCTGACTGACGAAGAAGAGTTCAGCGAATACGTCAATCTGGCTAAAACACTCAATTTCTCGCTGGGCGTCATACCCCTGCAGGCGAAAAGCCGCCTGCACAAGTGGTTCGGCATTCCTGCCAGCCTGGAAGAGGCCGTCGCACTGGCCTTCGCAGCCGATACCACTGCGCTGGATGTCGCTCGCTGTAACGATGAAGTGGTGCTGGGCATGGTCATGCTCGGAGAAACACCTTTTCTGGATCAGCGCAGCAAAACCTACCAGAACCGCCAGTCTTCCAACTATCAACACCTGGTCTACTGGCTGGTACTGGTCTGGACCAGCCTGCGCAACTTGGTGGCGATCAAGCCTTTTGCGGTCACCCTGACAACCGGCAAGGATGTCACCATCAGAACCGCCATCACTGGCCTGGTAGCGATCGAGAACGATATCAACAGTGCAGCAGCCCGACTGATCAACACCACGCTATCGGCTCAGGATGGCAAGGTATCGACCATTCTGATTGCACCAAAATCCATCAAGGAGTACCTGTCTTTCCTGCTGACCAGCCTGTTCAAGGGTGAGCAGCAGGTAAAACGCCTGCCGCCGACTGTCAGCTACATCAAGAGTCAGTATTTGCGTATCGAAGCCAGCCAGCCACTGGTGTATTTCGTGGATGGTCGACGGCGGGAGTCAGCCAGCATCGAACTGCACCTCTACCCGGAAGCCGTTCGCATCAATGTCGGCCAGATACAACAGGCCAGCCAGCCTGGCCAGCGCAACATCAAGGACACCATGAAAGTGGACAGCTTGCCGGTGAACCAGGCCAGGCTGGATATGATCCAGTCACACTTACCGCTGTTCACCCGTGCGCTCGAGGATGAATTCAAGGACCTGTTTCTGCAATTACGCATCAATGCCCAGGCGCACCCACACTATATTGCCTTGATGGTGCTCAGCGTGATTGTTGCCAGTCTCGGTCTCTACTTGTCCAGTGCGGCGGTAATTATTGGCGCAATGGTGCTGGCTCCCTTGATGTCGCCAATCATTTCACTGGCCATGGGGTTATTGCGCGGCGACCGGCAGTTACTGCAGAAATCCACCCTGACCATTGCCCTTGGCGTAGGCCTGGCGTTGCTCACCGCGGCGTTGCTGGCCCTGATCATCCCGATCAACCGCATTACTCCGGAAATGGCTGGTCGCCTGCACCCTAACCTGCTGGATCTGGGTGTTGCCATTGCTTCCGGGATTGCTGGTGGTTACGCTCATGCCCGCGAAAGTGTGATGAAAAGCCTACCCGGCGTTGCCATTGCGGTCGCCCTCGTCCCGCCCCTATCGGTGGCCGGCATTGGTATTGGCTGGTGGCAGTGGGATATCTTTGCCGGCGCCATGCTGTTGTTTCTGACCAACCTGGTCGGCATTGCCCTGGCTGCTGCCCTGACTTTCCTGGCGCTCGGTTTCGCGCCCCTGCTCAAGGCCAAGCGTGGCCTGACTATCTCGGGCGCCTTGCTGACTGCAGTAGCCATTCCGTTGACATTCGCCTTCCAGGATATCAATCAACGTTGGCAACTGGAACGCGACCTGACTGACGCACCGCTGGAAGTGCATGGCAAACTGATGACCATGCAGGCGCCCCAGGTGTCACGTCATGGCCGTGGTGTAGTAATCCAGGGTGATCTCGTTGCGGAGCAGCCCATATTGATGGCCGACTTGCGGGCTTTGCGCACGCGTCTGGAAACCCAGTGGGAGCGTCCGGTAACACTGGAATTGAATACCAGGGTTCGCATTGGTGACAGCCGCTGACGGAACTCCGACGTCAAAACACAGTCTCATCTGTTGAATCATCAGCCTGCAGGAGCAAGCACAATGAGCAAGACCTTGATCAGCGTATTGGCGATAAGTGGTATTGCGGTAGCTGCTGGCGTAGCCATTGCCAACTATCAGGTGCAGGGTGAGCCGGCGGTGCAAGAGGCACAGGCACCCACCCATGCCGAGGTCATCAGTGTTACTGATTTGACGACCAGCGAGCAGGTTCCACGAGAAGTGTGCCGCGACGTCGAAGTTACCCTACAAAGACCGGTTCAGGATGAGCACCGTGTTACCGGCTCAGTCGCTGGTGCGATTGTAGGTGGCGTAATTGGCAACCAGGTCGGCGGTGGCAGCGGCAAGAAACTGGCGACTATCGCCGGTGCCGCTGCAGGTGGCTATGCCGGCAACAAGACTCAGGAGCGTATCCAGCAGAACAATACCTACACAGCCATCGAGAGCCGCTGTGAAGCGCAGTACGAGTCGCGTCAGCGGCATACCGGCTACCAGGTCGAGTACCGCATTGGAGAACAAACCGGCAGCGTGCGCATGCAACAGCATCCCGGTGATCGCATACCGCTGGACAATGGCGAGCTGGTGTTGAGCCAGCAGTAACCTCTTCATCAAAAGATCAGCCTGACAGTATTCTGTCGGGCTTTTTTTCGCCTATATTGCGCCCAGCCCTGCCGCCTCGCATAATGCCCTGCTTTTACACTTCACCTGGCAGGAGTCCAGTATGTTCAAGGTAAACCAGTATTTCGATGGCAAGGTCGCTTCAATTGCGCTGCAACAACCCGAGGGCGCCGCAACAGTTGGCGTTATGGCGGCTGGCGATTACGAATTTGGAACTCAGCAACTGGAAATCATGCATGTAGTCGATGGCAGCTTGACCATCAAGCTGCCTGACAGCGAGAACTGGCAAACCTTCGGCAGTGGCGAACAGTTTACCGTACCGGCGAACAGTCGCTTCCAGGTCAAGGTTGAACGTGACACAGCCTACTTCTGCGAGTATCGCTGACACACCAGCGCCAGTTCAGATCAATCGCTGACCAGGCTGCAGTCGCTCACCGGGTGTCGCTTCCGGCACCCCGGTATCCAGTTCGACATCCTGTTCTTCGCCTTCATACCAGATACGCAAGCGTGCCGACTTACCGGCTGGCGTTGCCTGAACCTGGCGCAAGAAATCCATCACTGACTCCACCGGGCTGCCATTGACTGACTGGATCAAGGCACCTGCTTCAACGCCCTGCTCTTGCGCTGCGCCACGGGCGCGTACAACCAGCAAACCATCACGTCCATCAGGTAAGCCATACTCGTTGCGCCGCTCGTCATTCAGAGCAACCACGCTGAGGCCAAGCGCCGTTACCACCTGATCATCGCCCAAACCGGAAAAATCCCGTTCGCGACTTGCCTGCAGCACCGCCGGCGCAACCAGAATCCTCGCCCCGGTGCGAATCGCCAGAGCAAGGCCGTCGGAAGGACGGGTATCGACATACACCGGCGTTTCGGGCACAGCCTGGCGACGAATATCCAGCACCCCCAGGTAACTGCCCTCAACCAGAGCGTCCACCATGACCTGGTGCAACTCACCGTTCATGGCATCCAGCATGGCAACAGCCGTGTCGTGAGTCATTGGGCGTGGAGTAGTGACCTCTTCCAGCGCGCGCATGATCGCCATTGCTTCATGGGTGCCTATACTGATAAGCACAAAGTCACCTGATTCCGGCTCGCGCAAAACCACCAGCGGTGTACCGGAAAATGGATCAACAGCCACTGTGGCCAGCTCGACGGCGACCAGCTCATCCGGAGCCAGCACGGGAACGCGGGCCTGAGCTGTGGACACCATCAGCATGATGAGGCCGATACCGAGAATTGATTTCAACATGGAAAGCTCCTGTCAACGCATGGGATCAGCCTAGCATGACAGCAGCCAAAGGGTCGGAGAAAGGCGGACATGGGAGCAGGCAGCTGGTCCTGACCAGCTACCCGGTATCTCAGTAATTGACAACATCCGGCAGCGCTTGACGCTGCATATTACTGCCTTTTTTCTGGTCACTGGCATGCCCTTTAAGCGGCAACACCCGAGCGTGCACTTCAGACGGGGTGACCTGCTGAGAAAGCTCGTCGCGTCGACGGCGCTCAGCCTGCAAACCGGCCAGCATAAGGCGCTCGTTACGACTCAGGCACTTGACCAGCAAGCGATGCTTGAATGAACGAGCAACAACATGAATGCCATCCGGGCGACCTTCTACGCGTATCAATCCTTTGACCAGCAATGCATGACACGTCGAATAGAACATCAGCTTCCTCTGGATAAAAACAAATGAGTAGAGCTTGAGAAGAAAGCTCAGTGTCACTATTTTGGCCCAGTATAGCGCATACGTCAAATAGACAGCGCCAGCAATTCGACATCACTCAAATGTGTCAGGCTAGTGAAACACCTCCTGCCTGCCGCGATTCACTTCAACTGCCAGCGTGCGATCGTCTGCCGCAGAGGAGCCCAAGCCAATTATTACGGATGGGTAATATTGCCGGCATAAAAGGCTTCGCATTCGCCATCCGCATTCAGGGCGCTCAAGCCTCGCTCAAGCAAATCCAGTACCGGCCCCATGGCCTCAACCAGGACATTGGGGCTGGCAACT
Organism: Pseudomonas sp.; assembly: GCA_007117785.1. Taxonomy (GTDB): domain Bacteria; phylum Pseudomonadota; class Gammaproteobacteria; order Pseudomonadales; family Pseudomonadaceae; genus Halopseudomonas. The sequence continues at coordinate 5,160 of SKFV01000037.1, read as the reverse complement.
TCAGGATTCCGAAAGGAGCCGTCGATGCGCTGCTCTATCATGGCGCAGCCATCGACATCGATGACGGCAACGCGCAAGTCAACAAAGGCATAATTAATAAAGTCCAGCTCACCAGTCAGAGCGACACGACTTTTTTCGGTGCGCATGGCCACGTCTTCAGCTTTGGCACGCCCCTGCGCAATAGTCCACTCGGATGACATTTCAGCAATAGGGGTTTGTTCGCCACTGGTCTGCAGCATACCGGTAAACGAATAACCCCGACTGGCTGCCAGCCCCAGCGGCCCCGCCAGAAAAACAGCCCCGACATCAACCAGATTGAAACGCTGGGTCGCCGCATAGCTGTCCAGCTCCTCATCCAGATCCACCCCGTATAGCACCAGACCCGTTGCTTCCAGGCTTAGCTTACCGGCAGCGCTTTGTCTGAGCTGAAGCCAGTCATCACCCTCCCCCTCCAGCTCCAGGTTGAGGATCATGCGACCGGAGGCTTCCTGACCTTCATCCAGGGCAGTCACAAACTCATCCAGCGAGAAGTCATCCAGGCCGGCCTGCAAGGTGTATTGCGGCAACTCGCTGGCAAGGTCAAGGTCAAGGCGAGCATTCAACTGGCCGTCAAAGGCAGTACCGGTCAGCAGCTTGAACGCCAATTGCCCCTCGCTGCCGGCAACATCAATGGCTACATCAGTTGCCTGCAGACGGCCCTGCTCGATCTGTTCGCAAGTCAGGCTACCCTGCATGGCCAGACTGGCCAGCCAGTCCGACTGCTCACCGCCCGCATGCTGGATGTCGTCCAGCTGAAGGGCACATTGCTGAAACAACCACTCACGGTCACCCGGGCGACCGTGAAAGCGCACAACGGCGTCACGTACGCGCAACCGTGGAATACTCAGTGGCTGCACGCTGCCTTCACCACGCCCGGTAAAGCCCGGCTTGAACTCGCCACCGCCGATACGCTCGATTCGTAATTCTGGCGCATCCAGCAGAACTGTCTGCACCTGAATATCGCCACGCAATAATGGCATGATGCGCAAGCGTACCAATGCCCGTTCAACGCTGGCCACAGCCTCGCTCCCAGTGGTCAGGGTAACCGTGCCTGCACGCACCAGGGGGCCACGCCACAGACTGAAGCGTAATGGCTGCTCGAAATCGACCTCAAGCCCCAGTACGTCTTGCATCTCATCTTGCACGCGTGCTGTCATTTTCTCGCGATCAACCAGCAGGTTGATTATCACACCGACCAGAAAAAACAGGCACATCACCAGAACAGCACTAACCAGTAATTTTTTCATCGCACCAGCATAGCAGAGCCCTTGCCATAGCCGCAGTTCGGTAAAACATCGTGGCCAACAAAAAGGCCACCCGAAGGTGGCCTTTCTGCTGGAGCGGTAATGCCTTACTTGCGCAGCTTGTCCGGACGAATCAGGAAGCGTGCAAGGGCCGGCAACAGCCACAGGGCACCGAACATGTTCCACAGGAACATGAAGGTCAGCAGGATACCCATATCGGCCTGGAACTTGATGTCAGAGAAGATCCAGGTGGCAACACCGATAGCCAGCGTGAAGCCGGTAAAGGTTACCGCCTTACCTGTGGTTTTCAGTGTTTCGTAATAGGCTTCCTGCAGCGGCAGACCCTGACGCAGGTAGGTTTCAAGTCGACTGTAGATATAGATCCCGTAGTCGACCCCGATACCCACACCCAGCGCAATAACCGGTAGCGTTGCCACTTTCACCCCGATGCCCATAAAGGCCATCAACGCATTGGCAAGTACCGACGTCAGCGCCAGCGGCACGATGATACAGATCACCGCACGAATGGAGCGGAAGGTAATCAGACACATGAAGATAACCACGGCATACACAGTCAGCAGCATCTTAAGCTGTGAGGCCTGGATCACTTCGTTGGTCGCTGCCTCGATACCGGCATTACCGGCGGCCAACAGGAACTGCAGGTTCTCGGTATTGAACTCCTCGGCAAAGGCTTCCACTTCGCTGGTGGCTCGCACCAGGGTATCTGCCTTGTGGTCATTGAGGAAGATCATGACCGGCGCCAGCGAGCAATCCTGGTTGAACATGCCCTCGGCACGACTGATCGCGGTATTCAGGTTGTCCTGGTTGCGCGACAGGCCGAGCCATTTGAGGTTGCCCTCGTTGTTGCCCATGATCACCTGCTTGGCCACGGTCACCAGCGACACCGCCGACTGGACACCTTCAACGTTCAGCATGCGCCATTCCAGTTGATCAATGGCATCCATGGTGTCAAACATCGAACACCCTTCGTTCGGTGTCTTGACCATGACCACCAGTACATCGGAACTGGTTGAGTAGTTGCTGATGATGAAGTCGTTGTCCAGGTTGTAACGCGAGTCCGGACGCAGTTCTGGCGCCCCCGGATCCAGGTCACCAATCTGCACCTTCTGACCATGGTAGATACCAAAACCGAAGGCAATGATCGCCAGTACGACGGATACCGGCGCCACACTCGGATGCGAGAACTTGGCAATGGTCAGCCAGAGTTTCTGCGGACGCTCGGACATTTCGCGCTTGCGCTCGATGGCCTTTTTACTGATACCGATAAAGGACATCAGAATCGGCAGCAGAATCAGGTTGGTCAGAATGATCACCGCAACACCGACCGAGGCAGCAATACCCAGCTCTCGAATAACCGCGATCTCGATCAACAACAGGGTCAGGAAGCCGACACCGTCAGAAATCAGGGCCACGATACCCGGGATATAGAGCGAGCGGAACGCGCGACGGGCTGCCGTCAGCGGACCATCTGCCTTGACCGACTCCAGCGCCATGGCGTTGATGATCTGTACCCCGTGCGAGATACCAATCGCAAAGACCAGGAAGGGTACCAGGATCGAGTAAGGGTCAAGGCCAAAGCCCATGGTGCGCAGCAGACCCAACTGCCAGATCACCGCGATGACCGAACAGACCAGGGTAATGACCGAGCTCTTCAGGCAGCGGGTAAACATCAGCAACAGGAAGAAAGTGATCAGCAGTGCCACACCAAAGAACATGACAACGCCGATAATACCTTCAATCAGGTCACCCACGATCTTGGCAAAGCCGGTGATGTGGATGCTAATGTTGTCATTCTCGTCCTGGAAGCTACGGATCTTTTCTTCCAGCTGACGCGAAAAGTCACCGTAATCCAGGCGAATCTGCTCACTGGTATTCTCAGGATTCGGATAACTTTCCTGCAACGGTACTTCAATGATCGACGACTTGAAGTTGTTCGCTACCAGACGACCGATTTCCCCCGAACGCAGAACATTTTCACGCAGCTCTTCAAGCTGATGTTCATCGTAGTAAGACGGGTGATTGGCTACCGGACCACCGTCAAAGCCGAACTCGGTTACTGCTGTCCAGCGTACATTGGGCGTCCACAGCGAGCGCAGACCGGATCGATCCACACCCGGCAGGAAGAAGACCTCATCATTGATGCGCTTGAGGGTTTCCATGTATTCAGTGGTGAAGATGTCGCCATCTTCAATGGCCACTGCGATACGTACCCGGTTACCCAGATTGGGCATATCGTCCTGATGCTCGAGCATATTGACGATATAGGGGTGGTTGACCGGAATCATTTTTTCGAAGCTGGCATCCGGCTTGACCTGGGTGGCCTGGTAGCCAAAGAACAGGGTCAGTATGGCGAACGCCAACAGCACGAACACGCGATTGGTGAAAATGACCCGCTCGAAAAAGGGGGCAGTTTCCTGATGATGCTTAGACATCCAGTTTCTCCTGGCGCTTAATCATTATTATGGGAGGACGTCGGGCATGACGACGGAGTCCATACGAACACTTCCACGCTGCCCCAGCAGCAGGAAAGAACCGTCGGCCAAGGGGCGACCAGTGGCCAGGTTGGCACGATCCGGACGCGTCATGATCTGGAAGCTTTCGCCGCCATCCAGACTGGTCACCACGGTGCCACCGAGGCCGGTAATGACCAGGCGACCATCATCGGTTTTGTGACCTCCCAGCAAAGTGGCTTCCAGAGGGCCATTGTCAGCCGTCATCAGGTCCACCTGCTCCCAGGTATCGCCAAAGTCAGCAGAACGGAACATATTGCCGCGCAACCCCCAGGTCAGCACTTCACCCGGTGTATCGGTTCCCACCACCCCGAACAGCGAACCTTCATAGGGTTGTTGTTCTTCCGGGATGGTTTCCCAGGTGTCGCCATAGTCGAAGGAGCGAAACATTGCACCCATCTCGGCGACCAGAAACAGGCCGGTATCGGTTACCTCAGTAATTGCGCTGTAGTGGAAGCCGAAATCATTGTCGATATCGTCGGTGCGGTCTTCCCAGGTCTGACCACCGTCATCGGTACGCAGGAACAGGCCATAACCACCCATGGCGAAACCAGTTTGAGTATCGCGGAACCAGACATCCATCAGGGGCTTTTCCAGTAGCCCGAATTCGTCTACCGGCTGATCGAGAGCCGGATCACGGTATTGCAGTTCCCAGGTCTCTCCCGCATCGCTGCTGTGCAGGATCAGCGAATCATGCCCCACTGCCCAGCCGTGTTGCTCATCAACAAAATAAACAGCCGTCAGCACTTGGCGCACCGGCGATGACGCCTGCGTCCAGGTCTGACCCAGGTCATCGGAGTAGATGATATGGCCACGTCCACCCACAGCAACCAGACGGTCGCCAGCCTGAGCTGCATCGAGCAACAAGGCACGATGAGCCAGTTGAGTTTCCATGGCGGGTTCGGTACTGGGTACCTCGGTTTCCTGGGCGAAAGAAAGCGGCATGCATGCCATGGCAGTAGTAAGACCCAAGGCAGTCAGAACCTGACGTGTCAGAGATAATTTGCGACCCTTGCCGGACAAGCTTGTTGCCAGGCCAAAGGATGGAGCGTGCCGCTCAATCGGCTCACGCATACACCATTCCCCCTTATTCTTATGAATACCTGCCCTGCCGGGCAGGACGCTGATACCTCGATGACCGCAAGGGCAAAGACAATAATAGTCTCAGTCAAGCAGAGGCTTGCTAATAGTAACGGGGTTTTGCACTGCCTGCCAACGCCATCGCCTTATCTTGCACCAATCAGCAGATGGATTGGTGCACGAAATTACCCTATCAGGCCAGTGACTTGCTGACCACCTCGTACACATCGGCAGACAGATCCTCAGTCGCCATGATGCGCTGCAGC
>SKFV01000327.1 GCA_007117785.1 Pseudomonas sp. | reverse complement strand
TTTGTGATTGAAGATGTTCACAATTTCGGTGCTGATTATGATCGTACCCTGATGGCCTGGTATGCCAATTTCGAGCACGCCTGGCCGGACTTTGCCGCACAACTGGGTGACCGGTTTTACCGCATGTGGCGCTACTACCTGATGTCCTGTGCTGGTGCTTTCCGTGCGCGTGACATTCAGTTATGGCAGCTGGTGCTGACCAGAAGCGGCATGTTGGGAGGCTACCAACGGCCTGAGTGATCGAATAAATTGATCTTTATAGGCCATATTTTGATTAGATAGATCGGATTATTGATGCAATCATCGAGGTGTTCTCAAACATTACTGGCGAACGCCAGAAAGGAGTCACCGATGACCAAAGTACTGGTGCTGTATCACTCAATGTATGGCCATATTGAAACCCTGGCGCAAGCCGTTGCCGATGGCGCCAAGTCAGTTGATGGTGTGCAGGTAACCATCAAGCGTGTGCCGGAAACCATGGATGCCGAAGCCTTCAAGGCTGCTGGCGGCAAGACCGGGCAGGTCGCTGACGTTGCCAGCCCGCAAGAGCTGGCCGATTTCGACGCCATCCTGTTTGGCATTCCGACCCGTTTTGGCAACATGTCCGGACAGATGCGCAATTTTCTCGATCAGACCGGTGGGCTCTGGGCCAAGGGAGCCTTGTTTGGCAAGCTGGCCAGCGTGTTCGCCTCGACCGGAACTGGCGGTGGCCAGGAGATGACCATCACCTCCAGTTGGACGACGTTGGCGCACCACGGCATGGTGATTGTGCCCATCGGTTACGGTACTCCGGAGCTGTTCGATATCTCTCAGGTCAGCGGGGGTACGCCTTATGGTGCTACGACGTTGGCAGGTGGTGATGGATCGCGTCAACCTGACGAGCGTGAGCTGGCGATCGCCCGCTTCCAGGGCAAGCATGTGGCTGGTCTGGCAGCCAAGCTCAACTGATAGCAGTGCGCTGTGTCGCAGGTTTGTGGGCGCAATGCAAAGCGGCAGCCAATGGCTGCCGTTTTATGTCGTGCAGGTGGTAAAAGGGCTCAATCGCCGCGCACCTGGACACCGTCAATCGTCGCTTCCTTGAGCATGATCTGATAATCCTGCCCGTCCGACTCGATCTGTTGCAAACGTACTAACAGGTAATCCCAGTCCTTGGCGAACCATAAGGTCGTCTGACGATTGGCATCCGCATCACGCACACGCACCAACTCGACCGCATCAAAGTCACCAGCCGCAGTACTGACCCGCTTGCTGCCGGTAATCTCGAATTCATACTCATCAATGCTGCGACCATCGACCACGCGGTAGTGCAAGGTTTCCTTGCCGGCCATCAGGTCACGCTGCAAGGCCAGTTGATAGCTGGTCTTGTCCAGCAAGCCCGGCTCGGTGGCCAGCGCAACGGCACGATCCCGGTGCGTGCCGGTTACCTTGCCGGCATCCCAGTCGAAACGGTGCCGGGTTTCGCGGCTACGGCCCAGCCCGCGGCGCTCATAATGGTAACTCAGGGGTTTGACCACGCCGTTATCCAGCATCAATTGGCTGGTTTCCGTCAAACTAGCGACAAACATGCCAGCGTGAAAGGTCAGCGTCCAGCTGCCATCAGCGTTTTCTTTCAGCTGGTGGCTGGCTTCGCCATTCACCGGTACGCGGCGCATATCGGCGGTATAGCTGGCTTTGAAGGGCTTGAGTGGCTTGGCTTCAGCAGGCTCGTCGGCAATGGCCGCCGGGAGTATTGCAAAGGCCAGTAGCAGGCTGGCCGTCAAGGCAGGCAGGGTCGGACGTAATGGCACAGTCAGGCCTCACTGGGTTGTGAATGGTCTTCCATTCTGAGTCCGCCGGATGCAATCAGTTCCCCGTCCAGCTGTGCGCCCTGCGGTGTCAGGCACAAGCGGCCCCGGGCAAACCAGTCCACGACGAGTGGATACAGGCGGTGCTCGATCTGCTGCACACGGGCGGCAAGGGCGTCGGCGCTATCATCCGCTCGTACATCGAGCCTGCCCTGAACGATCAGCGGCCCACCATCGAGTTCTTCGGTAACAAAGTGGATGGTCGCACCGTGTTCCGCATCCCCGGCTTCCAGGGCACGCTTGTGGGTATGCAAGCCCTTGTATTTGGGCAGCAGAGAGGGGTGTATATTAAGCATACGGCCATGGTAGTGGCGCACCAGTTCCGGCGTCAGAATGCGCATGAAGCCTGCCAGCACCACCAGGTCAGGCTGGTAGCTGTCTATGCGCTCTACTAAGGCCTGATCAAAGGCTTCGCGGCTGATGAAATCCCGGTGGTCGAGGCATTCGTTGGCAATCCCGGCAGTGGTTGCGCGTTGCAGGCCGAGGACCTGCGGCCGGTTGGCAATCACACCGACAATCTCTGCCGGTGCGTCCAGTTGGTCAATCAGTGCTTGCAGGTTACTGCCGGAACCGGAAATCAATACGACAATACGACAGCTCACGATCCTAGCGGTCCCTGACTCAGGGTAACTGCCTCGTCGCCCTGGGTCGCGGTAATCTGGCCAATCACCCAGGGCTGTTCGCCGGCTTGTTGCAGCACCTGCAGGGCAGTATTGACCTGATCGGCAGCGACGCAGATGACCATACCGACGCCACAGTTGAGCACGCGATGCATTTCGGTTTCATCGACGTTGCCCTGTTCCTGTAGCCAGTTGAACACGGCGGGGCGCTGCCAGCTGCTCAGGTCGATATGCGCGCCACTGCCTGCGGGCAGTACACGCGGGATGTTTTCCAGCAGGCCGCCACCGGTGATATGCGCCATGGCTTTCACCGCGCCGGTTTCACGAATCAGTTGCAGCAGGGGCTTGACGTAAATGCGCGTGGGCGACATCAGCAGGTCGGTCAGCGGCTTGCCTTCCAGCTCGGTCTGAGTGATATCGATGCCGGCGACATCAATGATCTTGCGAATCAGCGAGTAGCCGTTGGAGTGCGGGCCTGAAGAGGGCAGGGCAATCAGTGCATCGCCAACGGCAACCTTGCTGCCGTCAATGATCTCGGCTTTTTCCACCACGCCAACACAGAAGCCGGCCAGGTCATAATCTTCGCCTTCGTACATGCCGGGCATTTCTGCCGTCTCACCACCGACCAGGGCACAGCCAGCCAGCTCACAGCCGGCGCCAATACCGGTAACCACGTCAGTGGCAATATCGACATTCAGCTTGCCGGTGGCGTAATAATCGAGAAACAGTAGCGGCTCGGCACCACAAACGATCAGGTCATTCACGCACATGGCGACCAGGTCGATACCAATGCGGTCATGTTGATTCAGGTCCATCGCCAGGCGCAGCTTGGTACCAACCCCATCGGTGCCAGAGACCAGCACTGGCTGTTTGTAACCGGCAGGAATCTCGCACAGGGCGCCAAAGCCGCCCAGGCCGCCCATTACTTCTGGCCGTGCCGTGCGTTTGGCAACGTGCTTGATGCGATCAACCAGGGCGTTGCCGGCGTCGATATCGACCCCTGCATCCTTGTAACTGATCGAGGGCTTGGACGAGGTCTGGTCTGTCATGCGGGGTTCTCTGTGCATAGGGGGCTGAACAAGGCGCATAGTGTAGCAATTCGCATCCGGCAGAACCATGCTGACAAGCGTATTGGTTGCCGCCATGCGACGGCTTGTTTAATGTATGGGGTTTGATCGGCGCCAATCGGCGTTGATGCCATTGCCCTGCG
>SKFV01000133.1 GCA_007117785.1 Pseudomonas sp. | reverse complement strand
GTCAAAGGCACGTTGCTGCTGGCGCTGGAAGGCATCAATGGCACCATCGCCGGTGAGCCAGACGGCATGGCGCGGGTACTCGACTGGTTGCGCAGCGATGCGCGGCTCACCGATCTGGATTACAAGGTCTCTGTCTGTGACGAGATGCCCTTCTACCGCACCAAGGTCAAACTGAAAAAAGAGATCGTCACCCTGAGCGTACCCGGCGTAAACCCCAACGAGCGCGTGGGTACATACGTTGAAGCCAAGGACTGGAACGACCTGATCAGCGACCCGGAAGTGCTGTTGATCGACACGCGCAATGATTACGAAGTGTCCATCGGTACCTTCGAACAGGCGGTAGACCCCAAGACCAAATCCTTCCGCGAGTTCCCGGAGTACATCCAGCAACACTTCGATCCCGCCAAACACAAGAAAGTTGCTATGTTCTGTACCGGTGGCATCCGCTGCGAAAAAGCCTCCAGCTATATGCTGCAGCAGGGCTTTGACGAGGTGTATCACCTCAAGGGCGGCATCCTGAAATACCTGGAAGAGGTGCCAGCCGAGCAGAGCAAATGGCAGGGTGAGTGTTTTGTGTTCGATAATCGGGTTACTGTAGGTCATGACTTGGCACCGGGTGAGTATGACCAGTGCCACGCCTGCCGCCACCCGATTTCAGCGGCAGACAAAGCCTCCGAGCAATACGAGGAAGGTGTCAGCTGCCCACATTGCTATGACAGCCTGCCGGAAAAGACCCGTAAGCGGGCAGAAGAACGCCAGCGCCAGATTCGACTGGCCCGGCAACGCAACCAGCCGCATCCGATTGGCTTGCCCCAGCAATTGGCGTCACCCAACCAGAACCCGGACTGAGGAAAGCCCATGTCCCAGCGCCTGATCTATGTGATGGACCCGATGTGTTCCTGGTGCTGGGGCTTTGCGCCCCTGATCGAACAGATTGTGCAAGCCAATGACGTGCCTGTGCACCTGGTTGCCGGCGGCCTGCGCGCCGCCCGCGAGCCGCTGGACAGCTCAGCCCGCGCCGCACTGCATGAACACTGGACTGCCGTCGCCGACGCCTCGGGCCAGCCGTTTACCTCGGTAGACGCCTTGCCAGCAGACTTCTGTTACACCACCACCCCGGCCTGCCGCGCACTGGTTACCGCACGCGGCCTGGATGCGAAAAAGGCCTGGCCGCTGGTGCAAGCCATGCAAGCAGCCTTTTATACCCGCGCCGAAGACATCACCGACACCAGTAACCTGGTGGCGCTGGCAGAATCCGTGGGTTACAAGGCACAACGCTTTGCCGCCGCCTACGATGCTGAAGACAGTCTCGCCGGCCTGGCCAGCGATATCAGTTGGGTAAGAGACCTGGGCATCAGCGGCTTTCCGACCCTGCTGGCCGAACGTGACGGCCTGTTGGCCCTGTTGGCCAATGGATACCAGACACCCGACGCCGTGCAAGAACTGCTCGGGCGCTGGCTGGCCGCCGGAGCACAACAGGCCGTCTGATGCTGACCACCGCATTCCATTTATTACTGCACGCCCTGGTCCCCGGACTGGTCGCCTGGTTCGGTTACCGCGCCATCTGGCTCAAAGTCTGGCTGATCATGATGGCCACCATGCTGGTCGACCTAGATCACCTGCTCGCTACCCCCATCTTCTCCCCCGACCGCTGCTCCATTGGCTTTCACCCTCTGCACAGCTATCCGGCCATAGGCATCTATATCCTGATGTGCACCTGGCGCCCAACCCGCCTGATCGGCCTGGGGTTAGTCATCCATATGGCCGTGGATGCCAGCGACTGCTGGCGCATGGCAGGCTTTCCGCCGTTCTAAAGGCGCAACAATCCAGACAAGAAAACGCCCCCGCAACTGGCAAAACCGGCATTCATGGTTTATGGTCAAAGCTAATGGCAGGATGCCAGTCCCCGTTTATGGATGAACTGACTTCCTTCCTGAAATAACGATCAATTGATGTGGTATCGGCATGCTTGCGTTAGCGGGGTAGGGCGGTAGCGTGTTTTCAGGCTCGTTACGGTTCCGGTGTGAACGTTATGGCATGGTTGATGGAACATAATGAAGACGGCACGCGATTACAGGCCGTCTGATGATTTGTTCATTAGCTAATTGATTTTTATAGGGAAATTATGGTGGCGTACTTTGAAAACGTAATCATAGAGAAGCCACCGAAGTGTGATCATAAAGCCGTCGATATACTTCACTGTTAGATTTTAAGGAGGTTTCATGGATGGCAGTGGCTCAGAATTTAATACCCAGTCTCATAGACTGAACCCTGGAGACACTATGCGCTTCCATAATCACCAGAGTTCGCCGCTGAGAATCAGAGTTACCACCGAATGTGGAACGCAGACGGAGACCGAGTTGCATCCAGGAGCGGTATTCACTTTGACGGTGGGAAATGCGCCGGCGAACGTAGACATGTTGCCTCCCGAGGATGAGTACACGGGCTTAAAATCAGTCTACTGAACGGGTGGGCGTAAGGTTGAGCTCGGTACGAAAATCTAACCAGTCATTCCAGTTCGTTCCGGCCCTGGCGGGCCTCCACCGGACGCCCTTTTCTTCGCTTCGCTGCGTAAAGGTCGCCGCTGAATATTGGCGTTAGGCAATAATTGGAGTTCAGATGAAGATTGTAATATTTGCTTTTCTTTTGGCGCTAACCGGCTGTGCGACGAGTGTTGGAAACGTTCAATCAAAAGACAACGTCGCACTGTTAACAGGGGTAAACTCAGGTGTTGGTTCAGCCTTAAATCCGTTGGCGAGTAACAGTTCTGTGTCTTTCAGCCATCTAAACGGTAATAGCCTTTCTAGCTTTATGGGGGCCGTTAACCCAGGATCTATCGAGGTTAATCCTGGAGAACACACGGTTACAGTTCTTTGCTTCATTACTTGGCGTGGAATGAATATTAGAGGGAAGCATGAGTTTACGGAAAACTTTGAGGCAGGTGTAGTGTACTATTTTGAACCCGTTCTCAAAGATGGTGGTCAATGCGGCTTGCAGATGCATGCAGACAAAAATGCCTAACAATACGCATCACTCGCTCCCGTTGGTCGCTGGGACGCCAACCCGCTGCGCGGCTCGTCGCCCGTGTGCTTTGCGTTATACACGGAGAGGTCATGGTTAAGTTGCAAACAAGGACATTGATCAGCAGCTTGATAGCTTTGCTGGGCCTTTGGCTGATTTTACGCCAAGTGCCTAATTTAGCTTCATCAATTTTTATTATGCTTTCTGGTCAGGAAGAAGTACCAACCAGCATATTACAGGTATACGCTATTCACTTTTGTAGTAATTCGGTAATGGGTATAAGCCTTATTCTACTGCGCGATAAGTTATCTAGCTGGTTAGTGCCACAAGAAACGCCAGTGCAGGTGTTTTTCAGAGTATTTATTGCTGTAGGAACTGCACTTATTGGTGTCTATTTTACAGGCCTTGGTGTTATTTCACTTGGTGAAAGCCTTGGAAATCAGGATCCCAACTTTGGTACGAATCCCTATCTTTATTGGCATGGTGTTTTTTCCGTGGGTATCGGAGTAATTTTATTTATGGGCTCTGTAGGCATCGGTAAGCTGTGGGCATTGTTTATCAGGTTGCGTCATGCTGGCGTATAACAAACCGCGTCATTCAGGGCCTGCGGCCCTTGCGACGCTCACAAGTTCGCGCGCATGCGCGGGGCGTTAG
>SKFV01000167.1 GCA_007117785.1 Pseudomonas sp. | reverse complement strand
CGCTGTCGGTTTTGCCGCCCGTGATCTGTTGGCTAACTTCTTCGGTGGTTTGATGGTTTTCCTGGATCGCCCGTTCGCTGTTGGTGACTGGGTGCGTTCGCCGGAGAAAGAAATTGAGGGCACGGTCGAGCATATTGGCTGGCGATTGACGCGCATTCGCACCTTTGACCAGCGGCCTATCTATGTACCGAATTCGGTGTTTGCCAGTGTGGTGATCCAGAACCCCTCACGCATGCATCATCGGCGTATTTTCGAGCATATCGGTATCCGCTATGACGATATTCATCAGATGGAACCTATCGTCAAAGCGGTACGTGTCATGGTTGATGAGCATGAAGACATCGCCCAAGAGCAGCGCAAGATGATCTATTTCGATCGTTGCGCCCCCTCGTCGGTGGATTTTTTCATCTATTGCTTCACCAAGACCAAGGACTGGGCAGAGTTTCACCGGATCAAGGAAGATGTGCTGCTCAAAATACTGAACATTATTGATGAGCATGATGCGCAGATTGCCTTCCCGACCTCCACGCTGCATATGCCGCAAGGTTTGCGTTTGCGCGGTGAGGAACCGCCCGGCAATGAGCCTGATACGCCTGAACCCGAAGGTCGACGCGCATGAGCTGGGGTATTATTGGCGGGACCGGCCTGAATCAGATACCCGGGCTGGAGTTGCTCGGCCGTGAGGTCGTCAGCACGCCCTGGGGCGAGCCGTCGGCTCCGCTGGTGCGTGGTCGCTTGCAAGGGCGTGAGGTGGTGTTTCTGGCGCGCCATGGCGAGCCGCATCGGATACCGCCGCACCGGGTAAATTATCGCGCCAACCTTTGGGCCCTGCAGGCTGTCGGCGTTAGCCGGATTGTCGCGGTCAATGCCGTCGGTGGTATCGATGCGGTCATGCCGCCCGGACATTTCTGCGTACCGGATGACTTGATTGATTACACCTGGGGACGCGATATGACGTACTTCGCGGATGAGCTAGAGGCGGTTACTCATATCGACTTTACCCGACCCTATTCCACCAGCGTGCGCGAAGCCTTGCTGGATGCCCTGCAGGCCGTCAATGCGGCGCACAGTGCAACAGGGGTCTACGCCGCCACTCAGGGGCCACGGCTGGAAACCGCGGCCGAGGTACGTCGCTTGCGTCAGGATGGGTGCCATATTGTTGGCATGACTGGTATGCCGGAAGCGACATTGGCGCGTGAACTGAACCTGGAATATGCCTGTCTGGCCTTGGTGGTGAATGCGGCGGCTGGTATGGATGAACAGCCGATCAGCATGGCCGCCATCGAGGCGGTGATGGCGGCGGGGATGGGTCAGGTGTGCGATATTCTCGCCCGGGTGGTCAGCGCCGACTGACTCGCACCAGCGCACCGATGCTCTGGTGATCCAAATAATGCACTTCATCCAGCCGCATGCGACGCTGGTCGCGCAGGTGCTCACTGGCGGCCAGATTACGGTCTGCACGATTGATGTGGTTGCGCCAGAAGGTCGCATCCAGTTCGATAAAGCGGTCACGTTGCAGGCGCACCAGCGCCTGGACGGGAAAAACCTCATCCAGAGGGTCGCCGCTGGCAAGGGCTACTTGCAGGCTGCCGTCGGCGGGCTGCACCCAGGCCTGATGCAGCAGGATGGTATTGCCATTTTGCTGCAGCCGGCTGGCCTCGCTGGTCATGCGCAGCAAGGGTTCGCTGACCGGACGTACGTCTGCATTGTTATCGCGATCAGCCCAGACCGCGTCATCAGCCCAGCGGTAGTCAGGCATGGGGGCGGAATACAGGGGGCTGCCGCTTTGGCTGAACAGGACAACTTCCACTTGGTACAGGGTTTGCGCCAACGCCGGCAGGTTAGTCAGGCTGAGCAGCACAAGCAGGCTACGGGTTAGGGCTCTCATCTAGGCGTTTTCCTTTGCCGGGTGCTTATCGGGTGCCGGTTGCAGGCGATCCATCAGTGCTTCAACCGTGTTAAGGCGCAATTCAGCCTTGGCCATGGGGGCATTGAAACGGAATATGCTGGCCCCTTCAAGCCGGTAACGTTGCGGATTGTCCTGAATCAGGCGAACCAGGGTCAAGGGATCAACGCTGGTTTCACTGGCAAACTCCACGCGACCATGTTCGGCACCGACATCCAGCTTGCTGACGCCCAGGGGTTCACAACGCAATTTCAGAGCGGTGATGCGGAACAGGGTTTTTACCGGTTCCGGCAGCAGGCCGAAACGGTCGATCATTTCTACCTGCAGGTCTTTCAGGGCTTCATCATCAGCGGCATTGGCGATGCGTTTATATAAAATCAGGCGGGCATGCACATCCGGCAGATAGTCTTCCGGGATCAATGCTGGCAGGCGCAGGTTAATATCCGGCCCGCCGCCCAGTGGCTGCGCCAGTTCTGGCTGCTTGCCCTGTTTGATCGCCTTGATCGCCCGTTCCAGCATATCCATGTAGAGAGTAAAACCGACCGCCTGAATCTGCCCGCTCTGGCCGTCGCCGAGCAACTCACCAGCTCCGCGAATTTCCAGGTCATGGGTTGCCAAGGTAAAGCCGGCGCCCAGTTCCTGAGCCGCGGCAATGGCTTCCAGGCGTTTTTCGGCATCACCGGTCAGCTTGCGACCCGGGGGCGTCAGCAGATAGGCATAAGCCTGGTGGTGGCTGCGCCCGACCCGGCCACGCAACTGGTGCAGTTGTGCCAGACCGAATTTATCCGCGCGCTCGATGATGATGGTATTGGCGCTGGGTACGTCAATCCCGGTTTCAATGATTGTGGTGGTCACCAGAATGTTGAAGCGGCGGTGATAGAAGTCGCGCATGACCTGTTCCAGGGCGCGTTCGGGCATTTGGCCGTGACTGATGGCAATGCGCGCTTCCGGCACCAGCTCAGCCAGGTCAGCCGCGCACTTGTCGATGGTCTGCACTTCGTTGTGCAGGTAATAAATCTGGCCGCCCCGCAACAACTCACGCAGTATGGCCTCTTTCACCACCGGCCCTTGCTGGGGCATGACAAAGGTTTTCACGGACAAGCGTCGTGCCGGCGGTGTGGCGATAATCGACAGCTCTCGCATGCCGGACATGGCCATGTTCAAGGTGCGTGGAATCGGTGTGGCGGTCAGCGTCAGTATGTCGACTTCGCTGCGCAGCGCCTTGAGCCGCTCTTTCTGGCGCACGCCAAAGCGGTGCTCCTCATCAATGATCACCAGGCCGAGATCCTTGAACTGGATATCGCCCTGCAGCAGCTTGTGCGTGCCTATCATGATATCGACTTTGCCCTCGGCCAGTTCCAGTGCCGCGGCCTTGATTTCCTTGGCGGATTTGAAGCGCGACATGACCTCGACCTTCACCGGCCAGTCGGCAAAGCGGTCCTTGAAGCTGTTGTAATGCTGCTGGGCGAGCAGTGTGGTAGGGACCAGTACCGCCACTTGACGTCCGCCATGCACGGCCAGGAAGGCTGCGCGCATGGCCACTTCGGTCTTGCCGAAACCCACGTCACCACAGACCAGACGGTCCATCGGTTGCTTGCTGACCATATCCTTGACCACGGCATTGATCGCGGCCTCCTGGTCTGCGGTTTCCTCGAATGGGAAGGCGTCGGCAAAGGCCTGGTAATCGCGTTCCGGATGGCTGAAGGCGTGGCCTTCACGGGCCGCCCGGCGGGCATAGACGTCGAGCAGTTCGGCCGCGACATCACAAACCTGCTCG
>SKFV01000128.1 GCA_007117785.1 Pseudomonas sp. | reverse complement strand
TGGTCGACCTGCTGAAAGAAGCCATCGATGGCGAAGCCGTCGGCGTGCCCGAACATCAGGCCGAAGAGTGGTACCCTCTGTTTGGCGCGCTGCAAGCCCGTGCCGCCACCAATTGGACGCTATGGACCCAGTTCTGCCTGCAGGATGTCGAAGACAAACCACCGACCGCACGCTGGCTGACACTGACCGAGAGCAATGACATCGACGTCCATGTCAGCCCGATCAGCGCCGCCGACACCCTGCGCCAATACCTTTGGCACAGCGCCTTTGCCGCCCTGGTCACCTCCGCCACCCTGACCGCCCTGGGTCGCTTTGACCGCTTCAGCCATCGCGCCGGCTTGCCGAAAAGCGCAGTCTGCACTTTGGCACCCAGCCCCTTCCGCCATGCGGAAAAAGGCGTGCTGCGCATCCCGAACATTGGCGCCGATCCGAAAGACAACGCCGGTCACAGCGCCGCCATAATCAGCCATCTGCCCGATATTCTGGCCGGCTGCCGGGGCGCGCTGGTGCTGTTCTCATCCCGCCGGCAAATGCTGGAAGTCTTTGGCGGCCTCGAGCCGGCCGTGCGGGAGAAACTGCTGGTGCAAGGCGACCTGTCCAAACAGGAGCTTATCCGTCAGCACCGCAAAGCCGTCGACGATGGCCATCAGAGCATTATTTTTGGCCTGGCCAGCTTTGCCGAGGGTGTCGACCTGCCGGGCCATTATTGCGAACACGTGGTGATCGCCAAGATTCCCTTTGCCGTGCCCGATGATCCGGTGGAAGCTACCTTGGCTGAGTGGATCGAACGCAACGGCGGCAACCCCTTTATGGAAATCGCCGTACCCGATGCCTGCCTGCGTCTGGTCCAGGCCTGCGGCCGTCTGCTGCGTACCGAACAGGACAGCGGCACCATCACCCTGCTCGACCGAAGGCTGGTGACCAAGCGCTATGGCAAGGCGATACTGAATGCGTTGCCGCCGTTTCGGCGGGAGATTGACTAGAAAACACTGCTTCATTGTTCCTGTGTCATGTGGCATTGCCGGCCACCTGTGCCAGACACGCTACGAGCCCCAGGGAAGGGTTTACGGCGTGTCCAGAAACGGTCAGCGACAACAGGGCCAGCGCACTCAGGTCAGTTTAGTCAGTGTTTACCGTTAGAAGCGAATTTTGCACATTAGCTGTAAGTAGGTAGTAGGCAATGCCTCCATGCACAAACCAATAAAACAAGACAAAAGGAGTAACCATGGCTGAAGTACAAGGGTATTTTGATCCACGCTTTGAGAGCGTTCGCGCCTTGTTTGCCGAGCAACAAACTGACGAACAGGCCCGTGGCGCCGCACTCTGCGTCACCGTTGGCGGCGATACTGTGCTGGATCTATGGCAGGGCGTGATGGACAAGGAAAATCAGCAGGTCTGGGAACAGGACACCCTGGTCAACGTATTTTCCTGCACCAAGCCCCTGGGCGCCGTTGCCATCCTGCAACAGGTGCAAGCCGGCAAACTGGAACTCGACGCCCCGGTAGCCGACGTCTGGCCCCAATTCGCCGTCGCCGGCAAAGACCAGATCACCCTGCGCCAGATACTCAGCCATCGCTCCGGCCTCTCTGCCATCCGCCAGACCCTGCCGCCGGAAGCCCTGTTCGACTGGGATGCCATGGTCAAAGCCGTAGAGGAACAAGATCCCTGGTGGGAGCCCGATAGCGATCATGGTTACGCCCCGGTCACCTACGCCTGGCTGCTTGGTGAACCACTGGCACGCGCCAGCGGCCAGCGCCCCGGCGCCTACATCAACCAACATATCTGCCAGGCAGCCGGCATGGACTTCTTTGTCGGTGTGCCGGACAGCGACCTCGGTCGTATTGCCAGCGTGTCACGCCTGCGTAACCAGTTCGGTGATGAAAACGCACGCAAGGTATTTGCCGCCATGGGGCAGCCAGACAGCCTGACCGGCAAAGCCTTCACTAACCCCAGCAGCATGATGACCAGCACTAATCTCACCGAATGGCGTCAGGCTGAAGTCTTCTCCGCCAACGGTAGCGGCAATGCCCGCTCATTGGCGCGCTTCTGGCAGCTGATGGCCCATGGCGGCAGCCATGATGGTGTGAGTTTGCTGGACAGCCAACTGGTCAACGAGATGCAACGCGAGCACAGCGCCGGCATGGACAAGACCTTGCTGGCCCCGACCCGTTTCGGCCTCGGCTGCATGCTGGAACAAGGCTACGAAGGGGGTGGCTATGGCATGGGCCCCAGAGCCTGGGGTCATCCGGGCGCTGGTGGTGCACTGGGCTTCTGCGATCCTGACCGCCAGGTCGGCTTTGGTTATGTCACCAACACCATGGGGCCCTACGTATTGATGGATCCGCGGGCCTTGGCGCTGAGCCGCGAAGTCAAGCGCTGCCTGCAACAACTCGACTGAATTTGCCCGGCATGAACTTGCTGCGGATCAATGCACCGACCGCAGCGAGTGCTAGCATAACGGCATAGACCAAGGAGAAACGGCATGACCCCATCCATTGCAGAGCTGCGCCGCGACTACACCCGTGACGGCCTCAACGAAAGCCAGGCCCCGGACGAACCCTTCGCCCTGTTTGCCGAATGGTTCAAGCAGGCTGTCGAAGTTGAATCGACCGAAGCCAATGCCATGATGCTGGCCACCGTCGACGCCCAGGGTCAGCCGCACCTGCGTACCCTGCTACTCAAGGGCTTTGATGAACGCGGCTTTGTGTTCTTTACCAATTACCAGAGTGCCAAGGGCCAGCAACTGAAACAGCAACCCAAGGCCGCCATGACCTTCTGGTGGCACGATCTCGAGCGCCAGGCCCGTATCGAGGGAGCTGTCGAGCAGATCAGTGCCGAAGAGTCCGATGCTTACTATCACAGCCGCCCCATCGGTAGCCGACTCGGTGCCTGGGCCTCGCCCCAGAGCCAGGTGATTGCCGATCGCAGCGTGCTGGAAGACCGTATTGGTGCTCTGACCCAGGAACACAGCGACAACCCGCCGGATCGCCCACCGCATTGGGGCGGCTACCGCCTGGTAGCCAACCTGATCGAATTCTGGCAGGGTCGCCCCAGTCGCCTGCATGACCGGCTGAATTACCGTCTGGTCAACGGCATCTGGGTGCGCGAACGCCTGGCACCCTGAAGCCACTCTGCCGGAGCCTGATCCCCCGTGTCGAACTCACCAACCAATGCACTGCTCGCTCTGCTGGATCACTACCAGCCTCAATGCCTGCTATGCGTAAGTATCGAACCGATACCGGCAGTGCAGGCTTATGTTGCAGCGCACCCTGATACTGAGGTGGTTCATTGCCGGGAAGTACCGCTACCTGAAGCCCTGCAACAGCAGCGTTATGACCTGGCGCTGGTCGCCGAACAACTGGAAACGCGCGACAAGCAACTGGCCACCGAGTTGCTGGCTGGTTTGCGCAACCTGCTGGTCAACCGCTTGGCCGTGCTGGTTGATCTGGACCTGGCCGGCGACTGGCAGGAGAAAGATTTCTTCGCCCTGGCTATGCAGCGCCAGGGGCACTTCCAGCAAGAGGACCGCAGCCTGCACCTGTTCAGTTATGATCTGCAGGATTACAAACAGGTACCCGACTGGCTGAACGCCAAGTACTGGGCCAACCCGGAGCTCTTTGGCAAATACTGGTGGTAAGCATGACCCTGACAGCAACAACCCCCTGCCCCTGCCCCTGCACCTGCAC
>SKFV01000351.1 GCA_007117785.1 Pseudomonas sp. | reverse complement strand
TAGAACTAAATCTACCATTTGCTTTTTGAACTGTTCAGTAAATACTCTTCTTTTTCTTTTTTGAGTCATGTTAGATGCCTTCTTTCTTATTCTATTTAGTCTAACATACTCCATAAAAAAAACTGTTCAATTAAGTGTAACCGATTCATTCTGATTTTGGAAAAGCGGTAAATTTTTTAAGATTTTTAGAAATGTGAAATGCACTCAATTAAGAGTAATATCACTCTAAGTATAAAAAGAATACCCTGCCCATTATACTTAGAGAAAATAATAGCAAAAATCAAAGAGCGAGCAAATATAATTTTAAATATGAGGAGGCAAATAATGAATATCCTAGTTATGGGTGGCGCCGGCTTTTTAGGAACTCACTTAAGCCATAGATTGAAAGAAAAAGGACATAACGTGATTATTATTGACTTAAAAGGAAAGTTTAAACAGATTCATACTGATTTATTCTCATGTTATGAATGTGACATCAGAAAATATGAAGAATTTGATAAAATAAAAAAAGAACAAGATAGCATTAATGTAATATATCATTTAGCCGCTCAAACTTCGGGACGAATTTCTCAAGAAGAACCAGAATTAGATGTTGATACTAATGTAAAAGGGACTTTAAATGTCTGCAGATTTGCAAAAGAAAAGAAAGTGAAGAAAATAATTTTTACTTCTTCTATGGCAACTTATGGTAACTATAACGATGAAATATTAGAGAGCTTTGTACAAAGACCTGTTTCGAACTACGGTATTTCTAAAGTTTGTGGGGAGCAATATATAAGAGCCTACAATCAATACGATATGAATTATACAATTTATAGGCTATTCAATCTTTTTGGACCGGGCCAAAATTTAGCTAATCTGAAACAAGGTATGGCTAGCGTATTTATGACTCAATCAATATTATCTAATAATATAAAAGTTACAGGTTCTTTGGATAGATATAGAGATTTTATACACGTAGAAGATGTAGTGGAAGCATTAATTCTAGGTTTATCTAGTAATACAGATAATGAGGTATACAATGTTGGCTCTTCAAAGAAGGTGACAGTAAGCCAACTGATTGATAGCATACTTGAGGTTAATGATAAAGAAAGTAGTGACTTTATAATCGAGAATATTGGTTCTCACGAAGGTGATCAATTTGGAAGCATTGCAAATATTGATAAAATTAGAAAATTAGGATGGTATCCTAAAAAAGATTTTATTACAGGTCTTAGAGAGATGTATGAAGATGCAAAAAAGGAGTTGAATAAAGAATGAGAATTTATTCGTTGTTAACAGGCAGGGGTAATAATACTTTAAAAGACAAGAATATTTTGACTGTCTTAGGGAAACCGTTGCTGCAGTATACAGCAATAGCAGCAAAGGAATCAAAGCTAATCAATGGATTTTATGTAAGTAGCGATGATGATAAAATACTTAATGCAGCGGAACAAGTGGGCTATACCAAAATTAAAAGGCCTTCGGAAATAGCTACACCAACATCTAAACACTTTGATGTTATAATACATGCATTGGAAATTATCAATGAGAGAGAAGGCTTTGAACCGGATATATTAATTGTTCAGCTGGCAAATACGGTTACGGTAAAAACAAAATGGATTGATGATTGTATTAATGAAATCATACGCAACCCAGAAATATCAGCTCTAGTGCCTACAATTATAAATCAAGATCATCATCCTTATAGAATGAAAAAATTAGATGAAAATGGTTTTCTAAAACCTTATTTTGACTTTCAAGGGCAAAAAATTTCTACGAATAGGCAGGAATTACCAAGAAATTATATTTTATGCCATAATTTTTGGGTTTTAAATGTAAGCAAATCAGTGTATTCAAAAGAAGGTGACCAACCATGGGCTTTTATGGGAAGCAATGTAAAACCTTACGTTATTGATCAAGCTTTTGATGTTCATGATTTAGAAGATTTGAAAAGAAGTGAGAAGTGGATAGAAGAAAATCTTCTTTCTCAGATAACAGAGGAGGCATAAATGAAGAAATCACTTATTAATAAATTTAAAGAAAAGAATTCCAATGTGGGTATGTTTATGAAAACATCTGACCCATCATTTGTTGAAGTTGCAGCGTTAGCAGGTTTCGATTTTGTGATTTTAGATTATGAGCACGGAGTAGTCAGTCATGAAAATATGCAGAACTTAATTCGAGCAGCGTATCTAGGAAATACGCTTCCCATTATTAGAGTGGCTGAAATAAACGAAAGTAATATTGGGAAAGCATTAGACATTGGTGCGGCTGGTATACAAGTACCACAAGTTACCTTAAAAGAAGATGCTATAAAGATCATTGAACTTTCAAAATTTCACCCAGTGGGGAACAGAGGCGTGTGCCGATTTGTAAGGGCAGCAAATTATTCATTAATGCCGCAAAAAGAGTACTATGAAAATGCCAATAAAAGCATAGTTATTATTCAACTTGAAGGGAAAAAAGCATTAGAAAACATTGATGAAATTCTTGAGGTAAAAGGGATAGATGTAGTTTTCATTGGACCTTATGACTTATCTCAATCCCTAGGAGTGCCTGGCGATATCTTTAACGAAAAAGTTGTAAAAGAAATGAAGCAAATAGTAGAGAAGTGCAAACAGAAAAATATGCTTGTTGGAACATTTGTAGACACAAAAGAAGGTATGGAATTTTGGAAAAACTCCGGCGTTCAGTATATTGCATATTCAGTAGATGTAGGGATTTTTGCTGAAAAATGTCAAGAAATTATAAAAAATGCCAATAGGTAAGGGGGATACCCATGAAAAAGATTAAAGTACTTGATTGCACGCTAAGAGATGGCGGATATATCAATGATTGGAACTTTAAATATTCTAATATTACTATGATGTTAAATTATCTCAAAGAATCTGAACTGGATGTCATTGAATGTGGATTTTTAAGTAATAAAAAAACATATGATCCTGAGAGGTCGGTATTTGATACGATTGATAGAATGAAAGGAGTCTTACCAGAAGATAGAGGAGACTCAAAGTACGTTTGCATGATCAATTATGGTGAATACAATGTGAAAGATATACCTGACTATGACGGTACTTCAGTAGATGGAATAAGAATAGCTTTTCACAAAAAAGATTTAAGTGAAGCGCTAGAATTTTTTAAAGAGATATCAAAAAAAGGCTATATGACTTTTATACAACCGATGATCACCATTAATTATTCGGATTTTGAGCTTCTTAAATTAGCAGAAGCAGCAAATGACATCAAACCATATGCACTTTACATAGCAGATAGCTTTGGGGTAATGAAAAGAAACGACTTACTTCGAATTTTTTACTTGCTTGATCATAATGTTAATAGAAACATATTGTTAGGCTATCACGCTCATAACAATTTACAACTTGCATATTCAAATGCACAAGCACTCGTTAATGCAAATACCAATAGAGAACGAATTATTGATGCTTCGGTCTTTGGTATGGGAAGAGGTGCAGGGAATCTAAATACAGAGCTTTTTGTCCAATATCTTAACGATTCTTTAGATAAAAAGTATAATGGTTATCCACTTTTACAAATTATTGATAAGGTATTAAACAAAATAGGTAGTTTCAATGCCCTGCCCCCATTCATTGGTCCAGTTTGAATGAGAGTTTTAAGTCCTTTTAATCATAATGCTTTCAGGCGCAGGGGCTTTATAGTTTAGAGCACTATGGGGTCTAAATTGGTTGTAGT
>SKFV01000383.1 GCA_007117785.1 Pseudomonas sp. | reverse complement strand
GTCAGTGAGATTACTGCGCGCTTTGGTCTCAACATCGACCACATTGATCGCTTGTCCGGGCGTATCCCCGAGGGTCTTCCGGCTGATCAGGGCAAAGGGTGTATCGAGTTTTCCGTGCGTGGTGAACCGGATGATCCGGCCGCATTGCGGGCCGAATTTCTGGCTATTGCGCAGGCGTTGAATGTGGATATTGCCTTTCAGCAAGATAGCCTGTTCCGGCGAAACCGCCGTCTGGTGGTTTTTGATATGGACTCCACACTGATTGATGCCGAGGTGATTGACGAGCTGGCCAAGGCCGCTGGTGTGGGCGAGCAGGTGGCAGAGATTACCGAGCGTGCCATGCGCGGCGAGCTGGACTTTCAGGCCAGCTTCCGCGAGCGTATGGCACTGTTGCGTGGTTTGCCGGAAACCGTGCTGGAAGAGATTGCCCAGCGCTTGCGCCTGACCGAAGGCGCGGAAACCCTGATCGCGCAATTACGCCGCCTCGGCTACAAAACTGCGATTCTCTCCGGTGGCTTCAACTTCTTTGCCGAGCGATTGCAGCAGCGCTTGGGGATTGATTACGTGTATGCCAACGCCCTGCCGATTGCTGACGGCAAGGTGACCGGTGAAGTGGAACTGCCGATTGTCGACGGGCAGCGCAAAGCCGACTTGCTGCGTGAATTGGCCCAGCGTGAAGGTATCAGCCTGGAGCAGACGATTGCAGTCGGCGACGGTGCCAATGATTTGCCGATGCTGTCGATTGCTGGCCTGGGGGTGGCGTTTCGCGCCAAGCCGCTGGTCAAGCAATCGGCCAAGCAGGCGATTTCGACCCTCGGGCTGGACGGGATTCTGTACCTGCTCGGTTTTCGCGATCGCGACGGGGTCTGACCTGGCGGGGATTATCAGGCGCTGACCGGCTGATGGTCGGCGCCTGAGTCGGGGATTTATTCCGCGTTAAAGTCGTAATTCATGTTGTCGCTAGGGGCTTGCAGATAATTGCCCTGGATGTAGTTGACCCCGGCCTGCCACAACGACGGGATCATGGTGGCGCTGTCGACGCAGGGCACAATGGTCAGCTTGCCCTGATTGTGCAGGGTGGTAATGATGTCTTTGAGCTTGTCGACGGCTTCAGGGTTGGACAGGTCCTTGCTGAAAGAGCTGTCGACCTTGATCAGGTCGACCTGCAGGTACTTGAGTGCGCCATAGGGGTTCAAGGCACAGCCGAAATGGCTGAGAGACACCTGGCAGTGCAGGCTCTTCAAGGCTTCGGTCAGAGCCTTGGCCTGCTTCATATGGGTATTGGCGTCAGCATCATTGAACTGGAACATGATGGCATCGGAAGGCAGACGGTTGACTTTCAGCTGTTCTGCCAGCCATTGCGGCAGTTCCATATCCTGCAGGCTGGCGGCGCTGAGGTTGACCAGTAATCGGGTTTGACCATTACCATTGCGTTTTTCGCACAGCTGGTTGATCGCTTTGCTGATAACCCAACGATCAATTGCGACAGCCAGTCCGGCTTCTTCAGCCGTGGGCAAAAAGTCAGCGGCCGGAACTTCTTCGCCCTGGGAGTTGATCAGGCGTAAATAGGCTTCATAGAGCTCACCCGCTTCACCGCGCAGGCTGACAATCGGCTGGTACTGTAACTGGAATCCGTCGGTTTCCAGCGCGTGCTGGACCAGAGCAATCAGGTTGCCGCGGTTGGCTTCGTGAGCCAATTCCTCCAGCGGATTGAAAATCTTGATGTTGTTGCCACCATCACGGCTGACTTGTTCGGCCAGGCGCAATGCCCGGTTGATGATCAAGGAGGGATCGTGATCATTTTCATTCAGTGAGGCAACACCCACGCTCAGGGTGATCTGTACTGTTCGCCCGGCGGCTTCAAACAGGTTGCCCTCAACCTTGCGGCGCAATGTCTGCAAGGTGTCCAGCAAGCCTTCCGGCTCCTGATCCTGCACCAGTACGCTGAGGGCATCATCGCCAAATCGCGCCATTAATGTGTCTTCGGCAAAACTCGCCCGCAGAATTTGCGCCAGATCAGCCAGCACCAGATCAGCACCACCAATACCAATATTGGTTTGCAGTCCGTTGAACGCATCAATGGTCAGATAGACCAGGGTGCTGGGGTTGCCTTCGCGGATAACCTGCTCACTGATACGTTCCACTTCTTCCTGGAAATGGTTACGGTTGAACAGTCCGGTTACCAGGTCCTGGCTGGCCATGGCTTTGAGTTTTTCCTCAAAGTCGGCACTGGCGGTTTCCACGCGAATCACCACCTGGGTGCAAGGTTCGCCATCATAGTTGGCCGGAGAAAGCGACAAGACAACGGGAAACTCTTTACCGTCGACATCCTTGGCGCTGCAGCGCAATTCGTTTTGCGCCCCGCGTTCATGGTAGTGACGCAGGAAATCCTTGAATGCGCTCTGGTCCTTGGCGGCAATCAGGCCCACCATGGGTTCCGCGGCGAGGTCGTCCGGGTCGTCGTAGCCAAACAGACCTACATAGGCGCGGTTAGCGTAGATATGCATGCCATCATGGACGTAGGCGATAGCGTCTACCGAACTGTCGAGCAGCAACTGGCAGCGCTTTTCCACTTCTTTCAGGGTCTGCTCGGCAATACGCGCCTGGCGGCGGGCTTGCAGGCTGGCCAGCTCACGCTGTACCACCAGCGTCAGCAGCTTTTCAGCACTCAGCGGCACCGCATCCTGCATCCCCTGGCGCATGGCCTGGATAGTGCTATCAATATCCGCCTGGTCGAGTAGCAGAATGATCGGAATATCGCGTGTCTTACGGATCAGATTGCAGGCGTCACTGGCCTGTATGAAGGACGTTTGTGGCAGAGTCAGGCAGAGATCCCAGGATTGTTGCAGGCTATCCTGCAAGTCTTCCACCGAGGTCACGCGATGAGCGCGGGTGGCGTGGCCCGCATTACGCAAGACACTGACCAGGTGCTCGGCATTGTTTTGCGAGTCATCCAGGATCAGCAGCCGGATTGCCTGTTGTTCTGTGCCCATGCGTGTCCAGTCTGGCGGCGCCATGGCGCCTTGCTAAGTATCAAGTCGTTGAATTTACAGAGACTTCCACAGTGAGTCAAAGTCATCCTCACTGACCAGAGACAATCCGGATCCACTGGTCGCCGTGCTTGCCTCTTTTTTCGTCCCGGACTTGCTGGCTTCATCTTCAAGCACCCGGTACTCAAACTGGCTGAAGCTACCGGTAGCTGTTACCCGGTCAACCAGGTAGGCGCGGCTTTCGCGTCCGCCAGAGAGCAGCATGATCTTGCTGCTGACCTGGAAGGGCATGCGTGGTGTGATCAGCGTGGCAGGGCGGTCAATGGCAGTGACTTCCGGCAGCATCAGGCCGCGCAAATACTGGCTGGGCTCTCCGGATTTGGGTAGCAGCTTGACCGCGCAGGGCGTGCAGTGCGGGGCGACCAGTTCAATACCCATCTGGGTGCCGCCACCACGAACCTGACGAATCCAGCGCACGACGGCCAGGCTCCAGGTATTGTCGCTGTCTTCCTGGATGCACAGGAGCTCGCCAGCCTGCAATTGTTTGGGCACATCCTTCGGCCAGGTCAGGCAGAAGCCACCGGGGCTGTGATTGACGATTGGCAGGCTGTGAACCGGGTAGTCGCTGTCGTCTTCTACATCGACGCCACTGGGTGAATCGGTGTAATTGATTTCTTCAACCTTGGCGCTGGAAGGGGTCCAGT
>SKFV01000172.1 GCA_007117785.1 Pseudomonas sp. | reverse complement strand
CCATCGAATGGTCAGCCCTGATTGACCATCTGACCGTGCGTGAAACCAGTTTTATGCGCCATCGGCCGTCGTTCGACTGTGTCGGCCGTCACCTGCAACAGAGATTGCAACATGCCGACTTGAGTCAGCCGCTGCAACTCTGGAGTCTGGGGTGCGCCAGTGGCGAAGAGGCCTGGTCGCTGGCGATAACCCTGGAACAGGCAATGAGTCAGGTCGGCAAGCGCCACAATTACGGTATCTGGGCCACCGATATCAGCCTCAAGGCACTGGAGCAAGGGCGCGCAGCCTCTTATCCGGCCTCACGTCTGGGTGGCTTGCAGGAGGCTGAAGTGCGGCGTTGGCTGCAAACCAGAGAAAAAGGACAGGTACAGATCTGTGACAGCCTGCGTGAACGGGTCTGTTTCAGTCGTTTGAACATTCTGGAGTTGGCTCAGGCACCGATTCAGGATATGGACGTTATTTTCTGTCAGAACCTGTTGATCTACTTCCGCCGCTGGCGGCGCCGCGATTTGCTCAATATGCTGGCCCGCCGTCTGGTGCCGGGTGGCATGTTGGTCATTGGCCTGGGCGAGATAACAGACTGGCATAACCCCCTGCTTATTCCTGTAGCTGACGACCGGGTTCAGGCCTGGGTGCGGCGGGATGACAACGCGGATCAGGAGTGAATATGGGTGATCGGCATGATTATGTCGCCCTCGACTGGGTCAAAGGCGAAATTTCCGCAACTCTGCAGCAGGCCCGGCAGGCGTTGGAGGCCTATGTAGCGCAACCGGATGACTCCACCCGGCTGCGTTTTTGCCTCACCTATATCCATCAGGTGCATGGCACCCTGCAGATGGTCGAGTTCTATGGTGCCGCACTGCTGGCCGAGGAAATGGAAAAGCTCGCCCAGGCCATGATGCATAGCCAGACCGGCAATGCCGATGAGGCGCTGGAAGTGCTGATGCAGGCGATCCTGCAAATGCCGGTCTATCTGGACAAGGTGCAGAGCGACCGGCGTGATTTGCCGATGTTGTTGCTGCCCCTGTTGAATGACATGCGCAGCGCGCGCGGTGAAAAACTGTTGTCGGAAAGCGCGGTTTTCAGTGCCGAACAGGTGGCGCCCGAAGCGCCATCCGAAGCTGACCTGCCGGATATGGCCAGTGCCGAGAACCAGCAGCAGTTGCGCAAGTTGCGCCAGGTGTTGCAGGTGGCGCAGCTGGGGGTTATTCGCGAACGCGATGTGACCGCCAACAGTGAACAACTGGTCAAGGTATTTGCTCGCCTGGAACGACTCTGCCAGGGCAGTGACTGGGCGCAACTCTGGCGTGTGTTTGCCGGGATTGCCGAGGGTCTTGCCACAGGCAGTATCAGTAATGGCAACTCGATTCGCCAATTGCTGCGCCAGGCTGACCGTGAATTGCGCCAGCTCAAGGATCAGCCAGATAGTATCGCTACAGCCCCAGCCAATGAGCTGCTGCGCAACCTGCTGTTCTACGTTGCCAAGAGCCACGGTGGCAGCCCGCGACTGGATGCCTTGAAGCAGCGTTATCAGTTACAGGAGTTGTGGCAGGCCGATGACGAGCCGGCGAGCGGTAATCGTCAGTTGGTTGGGCCGGATCGCTCGGCAATGCAGTCGGTCGCTCAGGCCTTGTCCGAAGAGTTACTGCAGATCAAGGATCAACTTGATCTCTTTGTACGTGGCGACCGCAGCAGTCCAGAGCGTCTGCGCGAATTGTTGCCGACCATCAAACAGGTAGCGGACACCCTGGCCATATTGGGCCTGGGTCAGCCACGCAGGGTCCTGCTGGAACAAATTGAGCAGGTCGAGCGCATGGCGTCCGGGCAGAGCAGCCTGAATGATGCTGCATTGATGGACGTTGCCGGTGGCATTCTGTTTGTTGAAGCCAGCCTGCATGGTATCGCCGGATTGAGTGGCAGCCAGGCCAACACCGATAGCGATTTACAGCGGCTCGCCTCGGCACAGGATATGGCTCTGGTGCAGCGCCAGGTTGTGCAGGAAGCGCGTAATGCACTGGAGCAGACCCGTGACTGCATCAATGCCTTTATTATCAACCAGTGGGATCATGCCCAGCTGGCCCCGGTTGACGATCTGCTGACCAGCGTGCGTGGTGGCTTGTCGATGCTGGGTCTGGAACGGCCAGCAGCTGCGGTCAATGCCTGCCGTCGCTACCTGCAGGAAAGCCTGGTGCAGCCGGGTGCCCGGCCGCAGTGGCAGGCACTGGACAGCCTTGCCGATGTCGTTACCAGTATTGATTATTACCTGGAACGTCTGGCAGAAGATGATCCCGAGCGCAGCGACAGCATTCTTGCGGTCGCCGAAGAGCGCCTGCAGGATCTGGGCTACAATCCGGCGCAACTGCCTGTTGATCCAGCTGCGCCAGCCCCGGCCGACCCCGAGCTGACTGACGAGGACGAGCCGGAAGAAACGGTAATGGACGCCGAGCAGTCCGTTACAGTCGATGCCGATTTGCCCGCCGAAGAAATTGCAGCTCCAGCAGAGCCCAGAATCGAGCTTGAACTGGAACCGCTTGAGAGTGACCTGCCGGACTGGCTGACAAAAGATGTCGATGAACCGGTCAGCAGCGATACCCCTGAGGTCGATACCGATGACACTGCCGCCGAATTGCCGACCGCAGAGTCCGCCGATTCGCTTGAACCGGCCGTCGCCGACGTGCAGGCAGAAGACGATGACGACCTGATTGACCCTGAGTTGGTGGAAATCTTTGTCGAAGAAGCCGGCGAAGTGCTGGAAACCCTGGCCGAGTTCACGCCACAGTGGGAATCCGACTTCCAGGATGACAAATCCCGCGCTGAAGTGCGCCGCGCTTTCCATACACTGAAGGGTAGCGGGCGCATGGTACAGGCCGGCGTGCTGGCTGAACTGGCCTGGTCGGTGGAGAACATGCTCAACCGGGTCATCGATCGCAGTATTGAGCTGACCCCGGGCGTATTTGCAACCGTCAATGCCGTACGCGCGCTGATGCCGCGCCTGGTTGAGGATTTTGCCAACAGCCAGTCACAGATGTACCCGGAAGTCGAACAGTTGAGTGCCCAGGCCGATGCCCTGTCGCGCGGCGAAACCGCGGCCCCGGCAGCAGCACCGGATGTGGACGACGAGCAGCCGCTGACGTCCGTGGCAGACAGTACAGAGCAGCCGGCAGAGCCTGAGTCTGATATCGATACTGGATCGGTCTTGCCCTTGCCTGAGCTGGACGAACTGGACGACGTTGAGATCCTGCCAGAGGCTGACGAGCTGGCTGCGGGCAGTGATGAAGATGATGGCGATGAGAGCATTGCCGCTGAGGCCGAGCCCCTTGAGTTGCCGGCCGACGAGCCGGAGCAAGCTTGGACAGTCGCAGCCGACGAAAGCAGTGAAGCGGATACACAGGCGGCCGCGGAAGAGGATGCCATTGAGCAGCCCCTGCCAACCCCCGAGTTGGTTGCCCCCGAAGAGGGTCTGGAAGATCTGCAACTGACTGCAGGGGATGATGACGGGGAAGGCCTCGACCCGATCCTGCTGGATATCTTCTATAACGAAACGCAAAGCCATATTGCCCAGATCAATGCTTTTATCGAGCAGTGTGAGTATGGCCTGCCACGCCCGATCAGTGACTCCCTACAACGTGCCCTGCACACCCTAAAGGGCAGTGCCCACATGGCCGGTATTGCGCCTATTGCCGACCTGGCGACGCCATTGGAAAAATTGGTTAAGACCTTCAAGGCCAACCTGGTGCCGGCCGAGCAGTCGCTGGTCGACCTCCTGGCGACGTCGGTCAACCTGTTTGATTGTGGCTTGCAGCAACTTTATTCAACACCGCAGCAAACGATTGCCGGCAGTGACGCGTTCATTGAAGAACTGACGGCACTCGAACAGCAGGGTATGCAGCTGCGTGACAGCAGCCGCAGTGACCTGGACCAGGGCAGTGGCCCCGGCCTGATGTCGATCTTCCTCACTGAAGGAGTTGATCTGCTGCTGGATGCGACTGATGAGATGCAGGCTGGTAATGCACTGGATCATGCCAGGATCGGCAACGGCCTGCGCGCGCTGGCCGACGTTGCCGGCGAGGTCGAGCTGCCGCCGATTGAAAGCCTGTGCGAAGCGCTGGAGCAGGTGCATCACCTGCTGCAACAAGAGCGCCTGGAGCTGACGGACAGCGTCCGTGATGCGCTGATGGATGGACATGAGCGTCTCATCGGTATGATGGATCAGGTCGCCGCACATCAACTGGTTGCGCCGGCCACACATGAAATTGCCCGTCTCGAAGGTCTGTTGCCGCGTGCGCAGTTGCCGTCGATAGATGAGCAGCCGTCAGCCGTTGTCGAGCCTCTCGCTGCGGCTGTCACTGCAAGTGGCGGTACCTGGCATCCTGACAGTGCAGGCACCGACGCAGAACTGGTGGATATTTTCCTCGAAGAAGCACAGGAACTCATCGACAGTTCAGCTAGCAGCCTGCAGCAATGGGGTGAAGACACCAGCAACACGCTGCCGGTAGAAGAATTGCAACGTGACCTGCACACCCTCAAGGGTGGTGCACGTATGGCTGAGATTACTCCTGTAGGCGATCTGGCGCATGAGCTTGAGTTCCTTTACGAGGATTTGTGCAATCAGCGCTACAGCGCCAATCCCGGCCTGATGCAGTTGTTGCATGTCTGCCACGACAGTCTTGCCGACATGATTGACGGTATTGTGGCTGCGCAGCCGATCAGTGATGGACGTGGCCTGATCGAGAGTATTCGCCGCTTCCGTGCTGACCCGAGTCAGCCGGTGAGCATGCCGGATACCGATGCCCAGCCGCAGGATGCGGAACCGGATGTTGAGGTGGTGCAGCCAGTTGGCGTCGATCCGGCAACCGGTATGCTGGGTATCTTCCTGGAAGAAGCCCAGGAACTGTTGCAGCCCTGTGCTGACTGGATCGCCAGTGATGATGCCGAACAGCGCGCACAGGCCAAGCATCAGGTTCAGGCGGTCAAGGGTGGTGCGCGCATGGCTGGCGAACAGGCCCTGGCTGATCAGGCCCGGTCACTGGAAGAGGCGCTGGACAATGCAGCGGCTGACAGTGGGGACCTGCTGGCAAAATTGAGTGCTTTGCAGGCGCGTATCAGCTCCCTCAGTGCCGGTCAGCCAATGCCTGCGGATGACCCCGCCAGCTCGTCGGACAGCACGGAATCCATCCCACCAGAGCCGATACCGGCGTCTGCTGCACCGGTTGCCTTGCAGCCGGCAGAAGCCAGTGTGCCGCGCCCGGCATCGCAGACCCTGGCTGAGGTCAAGTCGATCCTGCAACAGGCGATGGAACGCACCAGTCAGCAAGGTGGTGGCCGTGCAGTAACCCAGGAAAGCGTCAAGGTGCCGGCCGATTTGCTTGAGGAGCTGGTCAACCTCGCCGGGGAAACCTCGATTTTCCGTGGCCGCATCGAGCAACAGGTCAGCGACCTGGGTTACACCCTGGGCGAGATGGAAAGTACTATTGAACGGGTACGTGACCAGTTGCGTCGACTGGATATGGAAACCCAGGCGCAGATTCTCTCGCGTCACCAGGAAGAAATCGAACACAGTTACGAGGATTTCGATCCGCTGGAAATGGACCGTTATTCACAGCTGCAACAACTGTCACGCTCGCTGTTCGAGTCAGCGTCTGACCTCTTCGACCTCAAGGAGACCATGGCGGCCAAGTCCCGCGATGCGGAAACCTTGCTGTTGCAACAGGCGCGGGTTAATACCGAATTGCAGGAAGGCCTGATGCGCACGCGCATGGTGCCCTTCGAGCGCCTGTTGCCGCGTTTGCGACGCATTGTGCGCCAAGTTGCCAACGAGTTGGGCAAGCAGGTGGAGTTGGTGGTCGAGCAGGCTGATGGTGAAATGGACCGTAGCGTGCTCGAACGTATGATCGGTCCTCTGGAGCACATGCTGCGCAACGCGGTTGACCATGGCATCGAGTTGCCGGAACAGCGGCGCCAGGCGGGCAAGACGGAAACTGGTCTGATCACCATTGATCTGCACCGTGAGGGGAGCGAGATCATCCTCTCGATCCGCGATGATGGAGCCGGGATCAACCTGCAGCGCATTCGGGAAAAAGCCATCGAGCGTGAGCTGATGGATGCGGATGCTGACCTGACTGATCAGGAGCTGCTCGACTTTACGCTGGAGGCCGGTTTCTCAACGGCTGCCAAAGTCACTCAGGTATCGGGGCGTGGTGTCGGGATGGATGTGGTCAACGCCGAAGTGAAACAGCTCGGTGGCGGCATCCTGCTGAGTACCAAAGCCGGAGAAGGCAGCCAGATCACCATACGCCTGCCCTTTACCGTGTCGGTGAACCGGGCGCTGATGGTGTATTCCGGGGATGATCTGTATGCCATTCCGTTGAACACCATTGAAGGTATTGTGCGGGTATCGGGCTATGAGCTGGAAGCCTATTATGCCGAAGATGCGCCGCCTTTCGACTATGCCGGTAAAACCTACGAGTTGAGTTATCTGGGCGATTTGCTGGCAACCGGGCAGCAGCCCAAACTGACAGGGCACAGCTTGCCCTTGCCGGTCATTCTGGTGCGCGGCAGTGAACATAGCGTGGCGGTGCAGGTAGACGCCCTGGCTGGCTCGCGCGAGATCGTGGTTAAAAGCCTGGGTAAGCAGTTTGCCGTGGTTTCGGGGATTTCCGGTGCGACCATCCTCGGTGACGGTCGTGTGGTGGTGATTCTCGACCTGCTGGCCATTATCCGTGCCCAGCATGCGCAATTGTCACAGCAGCGCCTGGCCAGCGAACGTGCACAGCTGGAACGCATTCCGGAGCAGCGCGCCACGCTGGTCATGGTCGTCGATGATTCGATTACCGTGCGCAAGGTCACCACCCGCTTGCTGGAACGGCATGGCATGGAAGTGGTGACAGCCAAGGATGGGGTCGATGCGATTGCCAAGCTGCAGGATGTGAAACCCGACATCATGCTGCTGGATATTGAAATGCCACGCATGGATGGTTTTGAGGTGGCTACTCTGGTGCGCCACGATGAGGAGCTGAAAGAGCTGCCCATCGTGATGATCACCTCGCGTACCGGTGAGAAGCACCGTGAGCGGGCCAAGGGCATTGGCGTCAATGATTACCTGGGCAAGCCATATCAGGAAAGCCAGTTGCTGGAAGCGATCGCCAAGCTGGTACCCGAGCGTGTCTGATCCGGACGGCTCGGCACCTGTAGTACTGATTGCCCGCGAACCCAAGCGGGCGGCGGTGGAAGCTGCCGTCCGCGAGTTGGGGTATAGCGTGTACTGTTTTGATCCGGACCAGCCCGATGCACTGGTCCGTCTGACGCAGCAGCCTGCAGTGGCCTGGCTGGTTGAATTGGCTGAAGAGTCACCGTTGACCGACTGGTTGCTGGAGAACAGCAAAATGCCTGTATTGCTAGGTGTCGGGCAGATTCCACAACCGGGCAGTGAAGATTATCCGCGTTGCCTGCGGCGTCTGTATGCCAAGCTGGCTGGTTTGGTGGG
Source organism: Pseudomonas sp. (assembly GCA_007117785.1). Classification (GTDB taxonomy): domain Bacteria; phylum Pseudomonadota; class Gammaproteobacteria; order Pseudomonadales; family Pseudomonadaceae; genus Halopseudomonas. The sequence continues at coordinate 5,923 of SKFV01000172.1, read as the reverse complement.
CGAGTCGCCTCGCGGCAAGCCCGAGCTGCATCGCTTGCCCATTGCGCCGTCAGAGAGTGCAGCGCCGAGCGCGGCCAATGTCTGGGTGCTGGCCGCTTCGCTGGGTGGGCCAGCGGCAGTTAAGTCATTTCTGGATCATGTGCCGGCCAGCCTGCCGCTGGCACTGGTCTACGCGCAACACATTGATCCGGGTTTCGAGCAACAGTTGCCGCAAATTATCGGACGGCATAATGAGTGGCAGATTCATACCTGTGAGTCGGAACACTTGCTGTGTCACGGTGAGGTTCTGGTGGTGCCGGTCGACAAACGCCTGCGCTTCAGTCCGGAAGGCCGCGTACGGCTGAGTCAGGAGCCTTGGCCGGGCCCCTATCAGCCGGCGATTGCAGCAGTGATTGACGAGGTGCGGCAGATCTTTGCTCCGGCCTGTGGAGCCATTGTGTTTAGCGGCATGGGCGAAGACGGGGTAGACGCCTGCACCCGGCTGCGTGACCAGGGCATGCCGGTGTGGACCCAGAGTGCCGAGAGTGCAGCCTGCGCGACTATGCCGGAAGCGGTACGCCAGGCCGGGGTCAGCAGTTTGCAGGGGGATCCAGAGCAATTGGCAATGGCCATGCGGCGCTGGATGGAACAGGAATCCGTGGCGGCCCTTTGAGGCCGGCACATGCAAGAGGAGTCGGCTGATGTCCGATGCACTGGAGAGTCTCAATGGGTTGATTGTGCCGCTGGCCGACCGCGGTTTGCTATTGCCCAACGTGGCTGTTGCCGAGTTGAGCGGTTATCGTCGGCAGGAAGCACCACCGCCTGGCAGCCCGGACTGGTTTCTCGGCTGGATGCGCTGGCGTGATCAGCGCATAGCGGTGATGGATCCGGCCAGTATGCTGGGTCTGCCCAGCTCGAACGATACCAGCCGTGAGCAGGCGCTGGTGATGAATGCCATTGGAGGTCGTGGTGGGGTGCATTTCTTTGCCCTGCGGGTGGCCGGTATTCCGCGTTCGCGCAAGGTGTTGCGCGGGGAAATCAGTGCCGAGCCGGAGCAACCCGTGATGCCGGGTGTGTTGCAGCAGGTGACCTTGGCCGATGTGGAGCAACCTTTGCTGATTCCCGACCTGCAAGCATTGGAACAACAGCTGGCAGATATTGGGGCTTTTGCTTAAACCGGAAAACTAAGACGCGCTTCAGTGCCGCCGCCACTGCGGTTGAGCAGCTGCACGGTTGCGCCATGACTGTCGGCGATGCGTTTGACGATGGCCAAACCCAGGCCGGTCCCTTTGGTGGTGCGGGCGCGATCACCACGAATGAAGGGTGTAAACAGGGTTTCACTTTCGATCGGATCAATGCCTGGCCCTCGATCCATCACACTGATCACCAGATAGGGCTGTGCTGCGGCACGGGTGATATAGGTGGCCACTTCCACCTCGTTACCGCCGTGACGCAGGGCATTTTCAATCAGGTTGGTCAGCACCCGCTTGATCGACAGGCGGCGTAGCGGCAGGCTGGGTAACGGCTGCAGGCATAAACGCACCTGCTCTTCGCCGGTATTCAGTGGCGCAACCACTTCGCAGATCACTTCATTGACGTCGGTCTGCTCAAGTGGCTCGGCGCTGCCATCACGGATGTAGGTCATGAATTGGTCGAGAATGGCATCCATGTCCTCTATATCGCGGATCATGCCATCGGTCAATTCGGGTTCGGCGCTGGAGAGCAATTCGGTGGACAGACGCATGCGCGTCAGTGGGGTGCGCAGATCGTGCGAGATGCCGGCCAGCAACAGGCCACGTTCGCGGCTGGCCTGTTCGACATCCTGCGCCATCTGGTTGAACGCGTGATAGACCTGCGCGATTTCCGCCGGACCGCCAGTATCCAGCAGGCGCACATTGCGACCTTGGCCAATGCGTTCGGCAGCGCGCTCAAGCGCTTTCAGCGGACGAATCAACTGGCGCACCAGCACCCAGGCGGCGCCGATCGAAAGCATGGCAATTGAGAGCAACCAGGTGATAACCATCCAGATACGCTGGCCACGCAGCGGGTGCGCGAGTAGCGGAATCTCCAGCCAGTAGTCCCGGTAGTAACCCGGCTGATGAAGCCAGATCGCCGGGTTCTGGCTGATCCGAACGCGAACCTGGGTCTGATCACCGAGTTCATCCCGCAACTGGCGGGTGAAAATGCCACTGTAAGGCCAGTGAAACTCGCCACGGGGTACAGCATCCGGGTTGACCATGTGCACCCCGGTGACATCTTCGATCTCGCGGCGTGTGTCGGCGTCACTGCTCCAGTAGGCTTTTACCAGCATGGCGGTGCCATGACTGTATTGGCGGTCTACCAGCAGGTCCTCATTGCTCAGCAGGTAGACCAGGGTAAGGAACATGGCGAACAGCACCACCACCATGAGTACCAGGATGCTGCGGGCAAAGAAACTGCGTGGCAGTAAGGGGTGCCAGCCGGGCCCCCCTTTCACGCTGCCTTGCCGTCCGGTACAAAGACGTAGCCAACACCCCAGACAGTCTGAATGTAACGCGGCTTGGACGGATCGGGTTCAAGCATGCGACGCAGGCGGGAAATCTGTACGTCGATTGAGCGTTCCAGTGCGTCCCACTCGCGGCCGCGCGCCAGTTGCATCAGCTTGTCGCGCGTCAACGGCTGGCGCGGGTGCTGTACCAGCGCCTTGAGCACGGCGAATTCACCGGTGGTCAGCATGTGCACTTCGTCACCTTTGCTCAGCTCGCGGGTGGCCAGGCTAAGCACGAATTCGCCAAAGCTGACTTGATCATCCTCGGCACTGGGCGCACCAGGCACCTGAGGCGCCTGACGACGCAACACAGCCTTGATGCGAGCGACCAGTTCGCGCGGGTTGAAGGGTTTTGGCAGGTAATCGTCAGCGCCGGATTCGAGACCCTGAATGCGACTGGCTTCATCGCCCTTGGCGGTGAGCATGATGATGGGCGTCTTGTCGTCCTGTTCACGCAGGCGCTTGCAGGCGCTCATGCCGTCTTCACCCGGCAGCATCAGGTCGAGTACCAGCAGCGAATAAAGCTCGCGGGACAACAGACGGTCCATTTGCTCGGTGTTTTCTACCGCGCGCACGCGGTAACCCTGTTCAGTGAGAAACCGTTCGAGCAAGCGTCGCAAGCGAACATCATCATCAACGATCAGGATTTTTTCGCCTTCAGTGGTCGTGGTCATGACAGCCCTACCTCATTTGATTTTGCTTATTGTGGCTGATCACTGTCAGCTCTGGGTTGACGTAGTGTTACAACAGATTTCTTTTGTACAAGTTTTGTAGGCTTTTGGCCAGTACCGTCGTGAAATAAGTTTTCTGGAGCATGGCAGGCATAGTATTACAGGCTATCCATTCGTTGGCCTGGTTGCATCCCGCGGTGTGGTGAGTCGGTTATACTGCGCCCTTTTCGTTTTGCCCAGAGGAAGACTTGCATGGAATCCATCGTCTCGCGTTTGGCGACCGAACTGTCGGTTCGGCCGCAACAGGTCAGCGCCACCATCAGCCTGCTTGACGAAGGCGCCAGTGTTCCCTTTATTTCCCGTTACCGTAAAGAGGTGACCGGCAGTCTGGATGATACCCAGTTACGGCAGCTGGAAGAACGCCTTCGCTATCTGCGGGAGCTGGAAGACCGTCGCACTACCATCCTCGAGACTATAAGCGAACAGGGCAAACTGAGTAGTGAACTGGAGCGCGATATTCGCGCAGCTGACACCAAAACTCGACTTGAAGATCTGTATCTGCCCTACAAGCCCAAGCGTCGCACCAAGGGACAGATTGCTCTGGAAGCGGGTCTTGGCCCGCTGGCCGAACAACTCTTTGCTGATCCGACGCTGGACCCCGAGCAGCAGGCTGCTGGTTTTGTTGACGCTGAGCTGGGTGTGGCCGATATCAAGGCAGCGCTGGATGGTGCCAAGTACATCCTGATGGAGCAATTCAGTGAAGATGCCAACCTGCTTGACCGGTTGCGTCGAACCCTGCAGCAGGAAGGTCGTGTTGTTTCCCGGCTGGTTGCCGGCAAGGAAAACGAAGGCGCCAAGTTTCGTGATTATTTCGAATACAGCGAACCGCTGGCGCGAGTTCCCTCACACCGGGCACTGGCAATTCTGCGCGGGCGCAATGAAGGTGTGCTGTCGATCGGTCTGGAACTGGGTGATGCCGAGCAACCAGCGGGTAGCCTGCATCCCTGCGAAGGCATCATTGCAGAGGCCGTGGGCATCCGTCAGCAGGGCCGTGCAGCCGACAAATGGCTGGCTGAGGTGGTGCGCTGGACCTGGCGGGTCAAACTGCTTGGCCATCTGGAAACCGAACTGCTGGGTGACCTGCGCGAGCTGGCCGAGGATGAAGCTATCCGCGTATTTGCCAGCAATCTGAAAGACCTCCTGCTGGCCGCCCCGGCAGGTCCGCGGGTGACACTGGCGCTGGACCCGGGGCTACGCACGGGGGTCAAGGTGGTGGTCGTCGATGCGACCGGCAAACTGGTCGACAAGGTAACTATTTTCCCGCATGCGCCACGCAACCAGTGGGATGAATCCCTGGCGGTACTCGGTGCCCTGTGCCAGAAACACCAGGTTGATCTGGTCGCCATCGGTAACGGCACTGCCTCGCGTGAAAGTGACAAGCTGGCCGGGGATTTGCTGCGTCAGCAGGCATCGCTGAAAATGACCAAGATCATGGTTTCGGAAGCCGGTGCCTCGGTGTATTCCGCGTCTGAACTGGCGGCAAAAGAATTTCCCGACCTGGACGTGACCTACCGTGGCGCGGTGTCGATTGCCCGCCGCCTGCAGGACCCGCTGGCCGAGCTGGTTAAAATCGAACCCAAGGCTATTGGCGTCGGCCAGTACCAGCATGATGTGTCCCAGTTGAAGCTGGCACGCAGCTTGAACGCCGTAGTAGAAGATTGTGTGAATGCCGTCGGCGTGGATCTGAATACCGCCTCGGCGCCGCTGCTGACCCGGGTGTCTGGGCTGAACCCGGCGATTGCGCAGAATATTGTGGATTACCGCGATCAGCACGGCGCCTTCAACAACCGGCGCGAGTTGCTCAAGGTCAGCCGGTTGGGTGACAAAACCTTCGAGCAGGCCGCCGGTTTCCTGCGCGTGATGAACGGCAGCAATCCTTTGGACGCGTCGGCAGTGCACCCGGAGGCGTACCCACTGGTTGAACGAATTGCCGCCGACACCTCACGGGATATCCGTAGCCTGATCGGCGATTCGGTGTTTCTGCGCAAGCTGGAGCCAGCGCAGTTTACCGATGAGCGTTTTGGTATCCCGACCATCAGCGACATTCTGAATGAGCTGGACAAGCCAGGCCGTGACCCGCGCCCGGAATTCAAGGCGGCGGTGTTCCAGGATGGGGTGGAAAAGCTCAGCGACCTGAAACCGGGCATGACGCTGGAAGGTGTGGTGACTAACGTGGCCAATTTTGGCGCCTTCGTCGATATCGGTGTGCATCAGGACGGTCTGGTGCATATATCCATGCTGTCACACCAATTCATCAAGGACCCGCGTGATGTGGTCAAGGCCGGTGACATCGTCAAGGTCAAGGTCATGGAGGTGGATATTCCTCGGCAGCGCATCAGTCTGACCATGCGGCTCGATGATCAGCCTGGTCAGTCTAGGGATGTGGCTGGCAAGTCCGCAGCAGAACGTAAAAACACCACCGGGCGCCAATCTGCAGCGTCTCACTCTGGTACAAAGGCGGCCTCAGGTGGTACTTTTGCCGATCTATTCGCCAATGCGAAGCATCTTAAGAAGCCCTGAATATGGTTGATCATCCTTACTTGAAGAATTTTGCCGAGAATCGTATGAGCGATTTTACTCGCCTGGTCGGGCTGGAGTTTCGCCATATCAGTCGCGGCGAGTGTTTCCTGCACCTGGATATTGCCGAGCATCACTTCAACTCCACGGGACGGGTGCATGGCGGGGT
>SKFV01000174.1 GCA_007117785.1 Pseudomonas sp. | reverse complement strand
TCAGCAGGCCAAGTTGCTACGGGTGTTGCAAGAGCGCGAGATACGCCCGGTAGGTTCGCGGCGTTCGATTGCCCTGGACATCAAGTTTATCGCCGCCTGTAACCTGGATTTGCAGGCTGAAGTACTGGCCGGGCGCATGCGTGAAGATCTCTATTACAGGTTGAATGTGTTTACTATCAACCTGCCCAGTCTGCGCGAACGCATCGATGATCTGCCTCTGCTGATCGATTACTTCACTGACCGCCTGTGTTTGCAATATCAGCTGGATATTGATCGGCAGGCGTTCAGGGATGCATTGTTACCCACATTCAGTCTGTTCAGTTGGCCTGGCAACGTGCGGCAACTGGAGAATGTTTTGGAGCGACTGATTGTGTCCTATTCACTCTATGGCAATATCGCTCTGTTCCGTGAAGCTTTGCCACGTCTGGTTCCCGAGCTATTCCAGTCGGCAACTGCCCCGAATAACGGGTTTATTGATGGTCACGGTCATTTGCAGCAACTGGAGCAGGAGGAAATCCTGCGAGCTCTGGAGCGTTTCGGCGGCAACAAAACCTTGACCGCTGAATACCTGGGTATCAGTCAGACAACCCTTTGGCGTCGGCTTAAGGTTTTACGTGAGGTATGACGGCCAGTAAAAAGCTGTACTCTTCCGCCACTTCACGCATGGCCTGATAGCGCCCGCTGGCGCCACCATGGCCGGCAGCCATTTGCGTACGCAGCAGCAGCGGGTTGTCGTCAATTTTCAGGCTGCGCAACTTGGCTACCCACTTGGCGGCCTCCCAGTATTGGACGCGCATGTCGTGATAACCAGCGGTGACCAGCAGAGGCGGGTAGACTTGCGCCTTGACCTGCTCATAGGGTGCATAGCCCTTGATGCGCGCTGCAACCTCCGGTACCCGGGGATCCCCCCATTCCTCGTACTCTCCAACGGTCAGCGGCAGGTCCGGGTTGTTCATGGTATTCCAGACATCAACAAAGGGTACGTCTGCGACCGCAGCGGCAAAAAGGTCAGGGCGTTGGTTGAGCACGTTGCCGATCAGAAGGCCGCCGGCACTGCCACCGCTGATCGCCAGTTGCTGCGGGCTGGTCAGCGCGCTGGCAATCAGCTGTTCGGCACAGGCAATAAAGTCGCTGAAAGTGTTTTCCTTGTACGCCAGCTTGCCTTGCTGGTACCAGTATTCGCCCATATCCGCGCCACCCCGCACATGGGCAATGGCAAAGATCCAGCCCCGTTGCAGCAGGCTCAGGCGGGCATGGGAAAACCAGGGGTCCATGCTGGCGCCGTAAGCGCCGTAACCGTACAGCATGAGCGGGGCGCTGTGCTGGAAGCTGGCCTGCAGACCCACCAGGCTGATCGGCACCCGGGTGCCATCCGCGGCAGTGGCCCATTGCCGCTCGACCCGATATTCCGCGGCGTCGAACGCGCCCTCTACCGGCGTTTCGCGCAATACCGTCTGCTCTCCGCTGGCCAGAGTCAGGGCGCGGATCTGCGCTGGCCGGTTCAGTGATTCATAGCGCAGACGCACACGGGGGCTGGCATAGTCTTCGCCTCCCTGAATGTGCAGACTGTAGACGGCATCCGGCATCTGCACCCCATAGCTACGCGTACCCGCTTGCACGCGAAGGGTTACCAGCCCCTGGTCACGGTACTGCAAGATCAGTCCGGCCTGCTGCACATGGAAATCTTCCAGCGTTTGTTCTGCACTGCAGGGTGTGTACAGTGTCCATTGTGTGGGTGACCTGGGGTCGGCAACATAGAGTGCGAAGTTCTCACCGGCCTGATTGCTGCGGATCCACAACTGGTCCATGCCGTGGTCGACACTGTATTCGTGCCCGTCGCGACGCGGCCGGATCAAGTGCGGCGGGGTCGTCGGTGAGTCGGCAGGCAGCAGCCAGACCTCACTGGTGTTCTTGCTGTCACAGGCAATAAACAGCCAGTCTTCGCAGGCACTGCGGTAGGCATTCAAGTAAAAGCGCTGGTCGGCCTCGTGGAATACCTGAACTGCCGGCTGGCCATCCTGCAGGCGCCACAATGTCGCCGGGCGCGAGGTGTGATCCATACTGATGGCAAACAGGGTCTGGCTGTCTGCGGCCCATAGCAGGCTGCCGTCGGCAGCGGGCAAGTCCAGTTCACGCAGGTTGCCACTGGCAATCTCGAGTACAAACAGCTGGTAGGTTTCATCGCCTTGACGATCAAGGCTGTAGGCCAGTTGGCGATGGTCAGGGCTGATGCTCAGTTCACCGAGTTGTAAAAAGTCGTCACCGGCCAATTCGTTAAGGTCCAGCAGGCAGTGTTCTGATTCGGTATCTACCTTCAGGTCAGTACTGCTGGTCTGGCGACAGCGGTAGTAGCGCGGGTACTCGGCTCCGGCTTCGGTGCGCTGGTAGTAGAGCCAGCCGTCTTTGCAGGCAGGCAACGAGAGATCGGTTTCGCGTATTCGCCCCCGGATTTCATTGAACAGGTCTTCACGCTGATCCTGATGCTGGCTGAACCAGATATCACTGCGCTGGTTTTCGTCTTCCAGCCAGGCAATGACGTCGGGGTGGTCGCGTTGCTCGAGCCACTGCCAAGGGTCGTGCGGGGTGCGGGTATCGGTCATTGGTGGGACTCCGGAAACAAAAACGCTATTATAGGCCGCTAATTCTATGTGCGGATGGATGCAGATGTTCAACGAAGCCGAATACCAGTTGAACTGGGCGGTCTACCTGGTGGCAGCGCTGCTGGGCTGGTTAGTCTGGTGGAAAATGACCCGCTGGATCGGCTGGTGGTTTGTGCGCGAACCCTTGTTGGTGATCATGGCGGTGATCCTGTTTACGCCAACTCGGGTCGATGGTGAACTGCCCTGGATGGCGCCCGGAAGCATTATCTGGATACTGGATACTTTTCTTGATACCGGTGAAAACCAGGCCCGGGTATTGGGTGAGATGTCATTGGTGATGGTGCTGGCGTTGTTGGCCTGGGTTGGTTTTGCTGCCCTGCGAATGGGCTGGCGCATGTGGCGGCAACAGCGGGCGGAAGCCTGAGGCTTCCGCGCACTGCTGGTTAGCGTTATTCGTCGCGTTCCAGCTTCTGCTCGTAGAGCGTGCGCGCCAGGCGCATGATCTGTTCCTGGAATTCGGTGCGCTGATGGTCATCCATCGGACAGATGCCAATCTGCTCGAACAGGCGATAGCCACGCACCGAGAAGAACAGGATGCTGGCCTGAGCCAGGCCCAGAGGTGACTTGGCCAGAATGTCGAACAGGCCTTGCACATCATCCGATGACGTCTGCAGTAGGGCAGGGTTACTGGCTGCCGCAGCAAAAATCGCTGAATCCATATTCTTTTCTTCGCTGGACTCACTCAGGTTGCTCAGCAGCAAAGCCTTGAGTTCGCGCATCGGATCATCTGGCAGTACGCTCTCGTAGGCGTTCCAGCGGATACGGAAGCGTTCCAGACGGTACTCTATCATCGCTGTAAGCAGGGCGTCGCGATCGGGGAACAGGGCTTGTAACTCTTCGGCAGCCATGCCGGTACGCTCACTCAGACTGGCAAAGCTCAGCTGGGACGCCCCTTGTTCGCTGACGATGGCTTCGGCAGCATGGAATATTTTGGTACGCAACGCGTTATCCGCATTGCGGGCTGGACTACTTTCCACTTCAGCAACCCCTTGTTCTGGCAGTTGGCATCACCCGTTCGGGCGGCATGGGCAAAAGTATAGGGTACGATGTTGCGGCCTGTCAGGCG
>SKFV01000261.1 GCA_007117785.1 Pseudomonas sp. | reverse complement strand
TGCGTCTGGCGCTGGAAGAAGCGCCGCGGCATACCGCACGTGGCGCACTCAAGCGGCACCTGAGCTTTGTCGGTAAACTGGTGCGTGATGAAGATATCGACAGCATTCGCGCGCTGATCGAACGCATGGACAGCAGCAGCCAGGCACATGCCGAGCACTTCCACCAACTGGAGCGCTGGCGTGATCGGCTGGTCAGTGGCAAACCCGATGAGCTGGAAGCCTTTATCGCGTCCTACCCGCAGGCCGCTGATGATCGCCAGAATCTGCGTCAGCTGATTCGTCAGGCCACCAAGGAAGCGGCAGAAAACAAGCCACCCGCCGCCTCGCGCAAGATTTTCAAACGTATCCGCGAGATCGTCGAAAACGATTGATCCAGACACAAAAAACCCCGGTCTCTGACCGGGGTTTTTTTGTTACGACACAGTACTGGTACTGATGAAAAGGCTGCGCATGCAGCCCTTTCAGTGACGCCTTAGTAGCCGATAGCGAAATCTTCTTCCGCCATATCCATCAGGTTATCCGCACCTGAGAGGATAGCGTCAACATGCATGCGGGTACGCGGCAGGATGCGCTGGAAGTAGAAGCGTGCAGTCTGCAGCTTGGCCTTGTAGAAGGCCTCGTCGCTGGTACCGGCAGCCAGTTTTTCGCTGGCAAGGCGCGCCATGTCAGCCCAGAAGTAAGCCAGGCAGGCATAACCGGAGTACATGCAGTAATCAACCGCAGCTGCACCGACCATTTCACGGTCTTTCATCGCGGCCATGCCGATCTTCATGGTCAGCTCGCCCCATTCCTTGTTCAGCTGGTTCAACGGCGCAACGAATTCCTGAATGCTCTCGTTACCTTCGTTGGTCTGGCAGAACTTGTGCACGACCTTGGTAAAGACTTTCAGGGCTTCACCCTGAGTCATAAGTACCTTGCGACCCAGCAGGTCGAGGGCCTGAATGCCGGTGGTGCCTTCGTACAGCATGGCAATACGCGCATCACGCACGTTCTGCTCCATACCCCACTCGGCGATAAAGCCATGGCCACCATAGATCTGGACACCGTGGTTGGCAGCTTCAAAACCGACTTCGGTCATAAAGGCCTTGGCGATCGGCGTCAGGAAGGCCAGCATGGCTTCCGCGGCTTTCTTCTGCTCTTCGTCCTGGCTGTTCTTCAGGATGTCGACCTGCTTGGCAGTGAAGTAAACCATGGCGCGGTTGCCTTCATTGAAGGCTTTCATGGTCAGCAGCATGCGACGCACGTCAGGGTGCACAATGATCGGGTCAGCCGGCTTTTCAGGGGCCTTGTTACCGGTCAGTGAACGCATTTGCAGACGCTCGCGGGCATACTTGATGCCACCCTGGAAGGCGACTTCGCCATGGGCCAGGCCCTGCAGCGCCGTACCCAGACGGGCAGTGTTCATAAAGGTGAACATGGCGTTCAGGCCTTTGTTCGGCTCACCGATCAGGTAGGCAGTCGCTTCATCAAAATTCATCACACAGGTAGCATTGCCGTGGATGCCCATCTTGTGCTCGAGCGAACCGCAATGCACACCGTTGCGCTCGCCCTTCTCGCCGTCAGCATTGACCACGAACTTGGGTACGATGAACAGTGAGATACCCTTGGTGCCGGCCGGTGCATCGGGCAGGCGGGCCAGCACGATGTGAATAATGTTCTCTGACATATCGTGCTCGCCAGAGGAAATAAAGATCTTGGTGCCAGACAGCTTGTAACTGCCATCAGCCTGCGGTTCAGCCTTGGTGCGCAGCATGCCCAGGTCAGTACCGCAATGCGGTTCAGTCAGACACATGGTGCCAGTCCACTCGCCGGATACCAGCTTGGGCAGGTAAGTATGCTTCTGCTCGTCGGTACCGTGGGTGTCCAGGGTATTCATGCAGCCGTGCGACAGGCCCGGGTACATACCCCAGGACCAGTTGGCCTGACCAACCATTTCGCTGATCGCCAGACCCAGTGACTCGGGCAAGCCCTGGCCGCCGTGATCCGGGTTGTGTGCCAGGCTCGGCCAGCCACCTTCCACATACTGCTGGTAGGCCTCTTTGAAACCGGTGGGAGTTTTCACGCCCTCGGGAGACCAGGTGCAACCTTCGGTATCGCCAACGCGGTTCAGCGGGGCAATGACCTGCTCACAGAACTTGGCGCCTTCTTCCAGAATGGCATTGACCATATCCGGTGAAGCGTCTTCAAAACCCAGGCTCTGGTAATGTTCTTCGTAACCCAACAGTTCGTCGCGTACAAAGCGGATATCACGAAGGGGAGCTTTGTAGTCTGGCATGGTGCTGACCTCAATGGTGTTATCGGTGTTCAAGGGCAGCCGCTGGCTGCACGTTAAGGTTGCCCGTCAGGGGCAATTCAAACAGACGTTTGAAACATACGTTTATGACTCATGCCTGTCAACCCTTTTTCCTGTTCAATCGACGAGGAAAATTGTTTCAGTGGCACTGAACGCCCATGCCACCAGCGACGAGCCCTGACAGATTGCATAGGCGCTGGTGAACATCAGTAATAAGAGTATAGATACCTCAGGGTCAACGCATGCAAGAGCAGGCGTCAGCCACTGCTCAGGCGCGCAAATCCAGCAGGGATGACAGGTTGGCGTTCTGCTCGATCGATTGATAGCTGGCCATGGCGGCGCGATTAAACAAATCGGGGTCAATAACAGTGTCCGGGCCGTCCGCCGCCGACGTATTGAAGACAGCCTCGATATCCGGGCCATCATCCTCGATTGTTTCAGCCAGATTGCCCAGCGGATCAGCGCTGACGGTTCCATCACCCTCGTCCTCGGCCAGGCGTTCCTGCGCCTGCTCGGCGCGGGCTGTCGCAGCCTGTTGCGCGGCTTGCGCGGCCACCGCCAGATCCTGGGCCGAGGGTTCGGCGGGGGCTAGCGCCGCTCGTTGCACCTGCTGCATTTTCTGCAAGGTCGCATCGGGGTCATTGGGTACCGGTGAAATATCGATAGCTACCGATCCGCCAACGGCATACAGCCGCCCGTCCGGCCCACGCTGATAATCATAACTGACCGGGCCGGCGTACTGACCACCGACCGCCAGATGGGCCTGCTCATGCGCACGCACTTCGCGGTCTCGCTGGGCCAGAGTACGGATTTCTTCCTGCAACAGGCGCTGCATTTCAGCTTCAGCGGCAGCGGCGCGCTGCTCAAGCTCGGCAGCACGTTGCGCCTCGGGGTCAGTGTCATCAGAAGAGACCGCTTCACTCGCGATAACCGGCACGCTGATACCCGAGGGAGCCATGGGCTGCAGCCGGCCAACCGGTTGTACAGACACAGGACTGGGGCTACCAACTGGATTGGGAACACGCGAAGGTATGCTGGACAAGCTGGAGGGCGATGCAGCAGAGGGGGCTGGATATGCCACTCCGGGCGGAGCGGCGATAGCTAACATGAGATATGACTCATTGGCCGCGGCTGGCGGTGCCAGCCGCAATGCTCAGGCAGTAACGTCCAACAGGGTGCCCAGCACCTCGTCGGCCGTATCAATGACGGAAGCACCCACTTCGGCTTCCTGACGGCCTTGCTGCAGCTCAACCAGACTGTCGACCAGATTGACCGGGCGGCTGGTTTCCAGCGGCGCAGCGGCGGATGCCTGATCACCGTTGGCAACCTGGCCCAGCGCCTGTTGCGCAGGATCGGGTTGCTGACCGGCACGGGCAATCTCGCTGGCAGCATTGTTCATACGGTTCTGGCCCTGTTGCAGGGACGCCAGACCACTGGATACAAGATCAACTGAAGGCATACATACCTCCTGTAGAAGGATTCGATGTCATAGTGGCACATTTGCTCATTTTTTGCACGACCGTCAGTCAGTTGGTGGCGACATCAGGTCGGCCAGTTGCAGGTGCCCGGCAACCGCTTCAGCGCTGGCGTTTGCCAGGCTGGGCACCACGCCCAGGCAAGGTGCTGACATCAATTGTTGCAAGGTCGCCAGGTTCTCTTGCGGCCGGCTCATCTGCGGGTCCACCTGGTTGGCGACCCAGCCGGCCAGATGCAAGCCACTGTCGCGCACTGCTTTAGCGGTCAATAATGCATGATTGATGCAGCCCAGGCGCATGCCAACAACCAGTATCACCGGCAACTGCAAGGCAGTCGCCAGGTCAGCCAGGGTTTCATTACCGCTCAGGGGCACCAGCCAGCCGCCGGCGCCCTCGATCAGGGTTAAATCTGCCTGCTGCTGCAACACCGGCTGACAACCGGCCAGCAAACCAGCCGCCGTCAGGGTTACCCCGGATTCAGCCGCTGCAATGTGCGGAGCAATGGCCGCTTCGAGTGCTACCGGGTTGATCAGGTCGTAGGCCAGCGCAGGCTGGCATTCCGCCTGCAGTGTCAGGGCATCATCATTGCGCAAGCCTTCCGCGGTGCGCTCGCAACCGGCAGCGACCGGCTTGACCGCCGCCGTCGTCAAGCCCTGTTGCCGCGCCGCATGCAAGAAGCCCGCAGCAATGGTTGTTTTGCCGATTTCAGTATCTGTTCCGGTAACAAAAAACGCCTGTGCCATCGTCATTTCCTCGTTCACTCCTGCACCTGCAGGATCACCTGCGCTACGTGATAGGTTGCCGGTAAGGTTCCGTCAGCCTGCCGAAAACACTCATAGGCCTGCGTCAGGGCACGCAAGCGCGCCCGCCCGGTCAGGCCACCGGGACGCCCCGGATTTCTGTTATTGGCACCCAACGCCTTGAGCTCGCGGGTCAGCTCACTCAGCTGCTGGTACTGCAAGACGTAGGGCTGCATCTGACAATGCTGGATGCGCAGGCCGCTGTCCTTCAGTAACGCTTGCAGGTCAGCCACCGGCATAAAGCGGTTCACATGCACAAAACCATCTACCGCCTGCCAGGCCTGACGCAGCTCGTGCAGCGATCCATCAACCAGGGTGGTAAAAGCCAGGAAGCCCCTTGGGCGCAAGACGCGGCGGGCTTCTGTCAGTACCTGATCCAGCCGCGGGCACCACTGCACCGCCAGACTGGAAAACAGCAGATCCAGGCTGGCGCTGCGCAGTGGCAGCTGCTCGGCATCGGCCACCGCCCAGCCCTGCACAGCCGGCAATTGCTGTCGCGCCAGGCGCACCATGCCTTCAGCCAGATCAAGGCCAAATACCTGTGCCGCATAGCGCGCGTGCAAAGCACGGGTAAAAAACCCGGTGCCACTGCCAAGATCCACCACATGGCGTGGTTGTATGGCAGGCAGCAACGCCAGCAGATCATCACCGACCTGGCGCTGAAAAGCTGCCGCCTGGTCATAGCTGGATGCCGCACGACTGAAGGATGCTGCCACCTGGCGTTTGTCGATTACCGCATCAGTCATGCAGCGACTCCAGAAAAGTCGCAATCTGCTCAGCGACCCAGACCGGCTGCTCCAAAGCCAGCGCATGACTGGCCTCAGGGTGCTGACGAATACGCGCTGAAGGGGCCAATGCTTGCAGGCCTTCAGCCGCAGCGACTGGCACCAGCGCATCACCAGCGCCGAGGCAATGCAATACCGGCGCATTGGCACGGGCCAGAAAAGCGCGGTTATCCAGCACGCCCAGCAAGGCCAGCAAATGCAGCCGCTGTTCGGTACTGTGCCTGTCCCAGGGCAGCGCCCGGGCCAGGGCACGCGCATCCTCACTGCCCTGGGTCACCAGCAGGGCAAAGCGTTTCAGAGTCTTCTCCGGCTGGTCGCAAAACTCTGCATAGAAGGCCTTCCAGGTCGCTGCCGGCATCGCCGCTGGCCAGTCCTTGCGCTGCACAAAACAGGCATTGCTGGCCAGGGTGATCACTGCCGGAAAGCGTTCGGGAAAGCGACGTTGCAATTGCAAAGCCAGCATACCGCCCAGGGACCAACCGACCAGAACACCCGGCCGCAACTGTTCGGCCCACTGGCTCAAACCAGGCTCCAGCTCGGCCATGCGCAGGGCCGGCAGGTTGGCCAGATCAATCTGCGCGCTCGGCAGTACGCTTGACAGTGCCTGTCTCAGTGGCTGCAGGCTGGCGGCATCCAGCGCCCAACCCGGTAACAGGGTCATGTCGGCATTACTCAAATCAGTCATGTAACGCTCCACTGACGCGCCGATTGGCATATTCCAGCGCGGTCAATAATTGGTCGACATCGGCAAGGCTGTGCTCGGCAGACAGGGTTATGCGCAAGCGGGCAGTGCCTTTGGGTACCGTAGGTGGGCGGATCGCGGTGACCAGAATACCCTGCTCGCGCAATGCAGCTGACATCATCAAGGCCCGGGCGCTGGAGCCGACCAGCACCGGCTGGATCGGTGTCGGGCTATCCATCAGCTGCAGGCCCAGGGACTGAATGCCCTCGCGCAGACGCGCAATCAGGTGCTGCAGATGCTCGCGGCGCCAGCTTTCATCGCGCAGCAATTGCAGGCTGGTCAGCGTCGCCCAGGCCACGGCTGGCGACTGGCTGGTGGTGTAGATATAGGGCCGCGCAAACTGGATCAGGCTTTCAATCAGTTCCTCACTGCCGGCAACAAAGGCGCCACTGGTGCCAAAGGCCTTGCCCAGTGTGCCGATCAGCACCGGCACATCCTCACTGCTGAGACCGAAATGTTCAACAATGCCGCCGCCCTGCGGGCCAAGACAACCAAAGCCATGGGCATCATCCACCATGACCCAGGCACCTGCCGCCTTGGCCCGCGCGCAGAGCTCGGGCAAGCGCGCCAGATCGCCATCCATACTGAATACACCGTCAGTCACCACCAGGGTATTGCCAACGGCCTTGGCCAGGCGACTTTCCAGGCTATCAGGGTCGTTATGCAGATACCGCGAGAAGCGCGCGCCGCTGAGCAGACCGGCGTCGAGCAGCGAGGCGTGATTCAGCCGGTCCTGCAATACCGTATCGCCCTGACCGACCAGCGCAGTAACCGTGCCCAGATTGGCCATGTAACCGCTTGACAACAACAGGGCACGTGGCCGACCGGTAAAGGCCGCCAGCGCCTCTTCCAACTGGTGATGCGCGCCACTGTGGCCGATCACCAGATGTGAAGCACCACCGCCAAGGCCCCAACGCCGCGCGCCCTCGCCAAGGGCCTCAACCACTTTGGGGTGATTGGCCAGACCGAGATAATCATTGCTGCAGAAGGCCAATAAAGGCTGCCCGTCAACCATCACCCGCACCCCTTGCGGCGACTCCAGCAAGGAGCGTTGGCGATACAGATGGGCAGCGCGGCGTTCGGCCAGACGTGAGGAGAGGTCAAAGGGCATTGGTTTGCTCAGCGACAAGCACTCAGCGGCAAGTGACAAACCGAACTGAGTGCTGTTTGATTAACTGCATATTTACTGCGTTTGTGCAGCGGTTACAGCTTGAGACGTGAAACTAACGGCTACGGCGAGTTCAGCCCGCCGCATTCACAAACATTTCACTCTCGCGCTGCTCAACCAGTGACTGCTCGATCGCCGCCTGATGTACTTCGTCATCATGCTCTTCACGCTCTTCCGGCTTGATGCCGAGGCGTTCGAACAGGCGCATGTCTTTCTCCGCTTGCGGGTTGCTGGTGGTCAGCAAGCGATCACCGTAGAAAATCGAGTTAGCACCGGCAAAGAAGGCCAGTGACTGGGTCTGTTCGTTCATCTGTTCGCGGCCGGCGGACAGACGCACATGGGATTTCGGCATCATGATGCGGGCGACGGCCAGGGTGCGAATGAAATCGAAAGGATCGACATCCTCCTCGTTTTCCAGCGGCGTACCCTTGACCTTGACCAGCATATTGATCGGCACACTTTCCGGATGCTCCGGCAGATTGGCCAGCTGGATCAGCAGGCCGGCACGGTCACGCAGGCTTTCACCCATGCCAAGAATGCCGCCCGAACAGATCTTCATGCCGGCATCACGCACATAAGCCAGGGTTTCAAGCCGGTCACCGTAGGTGCGCGTGGTAATGATGCTGCTATAAAATTCCGGCGAGGTATCCAGGTTGTGGTTGTAATAGTCCAACCCGGCGTCGGCCAGCGCGGCAGTCTGTTCCTTGGTCAGCTTGCCCAGGGTCATGCAGGTTTCCAGGCCCAGCTTGCGCACGCCTTTGACCATTTCCAGCACGTAGGGCATATCTTTTTCTGACGGGTGCTTCCAGGCTGCGCCCATACAAAAGCGGGTAGCGCCAATGGCTTTGGCAGCAGCGGCTTCATCCAGCACCTTCTGCACTTCCAGCAACTTTTCCTTGTCCAGGCCGGTGTTGTAATGGCCCGACTGGGGGCAGTACTTGCAGTCTTCCGGACAGGCACCGGTCTTGATCGACAACAGGGTCGACACCTGCACCCGGTTGGCATCAAAATGCTGCCGATGCACTGTTTGGGCCTGGAACAACAGATCATTGAAGGGCTGTTCAAACAGGGCCAATACCTCGGCAGAGGTCCAGTCGTGACGGGTTACGGAAGCAGTCATGCAGAAAATCCTTGGCTGGATGAATAGGTTGCGGTGGCACTCGGCCCGGAAACAGGGGCTATGCCAGAATGATAGCGACGGCAAGGAGGCTGTCAACCAATGCAAGACCCTCTGGTTTACATCAGGTCATTTCTTAACCAATCACTGACACTGTTTTCGCGCCATTGCCAGCTGTGTCTGGGGCCCAGCGACAACACCAGCGATATATGCAGCGCTTGCCAGGCTGATCTGCCCTGGCTGGGTCAGCATTGCGCCCAATGCGCCCTGCCCTTGCCAGAGGCGACCAGCAGCACCTTGTGCGGCTCATGCCTGACGCAACCGCCAGCCTTCCGCCAGGTTGTGGTGCCTTTTGTCTATCGCTTCCCGCTCGACAGCCTGATCCCGGCATTCAAATATCACCATCAGTTGGCCTATGGCCGTCTGCTGTCCCCCTTGCTGATTGAAGCCATCCGGCACCATTATGCCGAGCGGGACCAGGCGTTGCCGGATCGGCTGATACCCATGCCGCTGCATCGTCAGCGCCAGGCCCAGCGTGGCTACAACCAGGCCTTTGAACTGGCCCGCCCGGTGGCGCGAGCCCTGCAGATTCCTCTCGACCGTCACAGCCTGCTGCGTCACCAGAGCACGCCAGCCCAACAGGGACTGAGTGCGAGGGAACGCCGACGCAATCTGCGTGATGCCTTTTATTGCCCTCAGCCACAAGCCCTGACGGGGCTGCACCTGGCCGTGCTCGATGACGTGGTCACTACCGGCGCCACCGCCAACGAAGTCAGTCGCACGCTGCTGCACGCCGGTGCTGCCAGTGTCAGCATCTGGGCACTGGCCCGCACGCCCTGACCGCAGACAACAAAACCCTTGCAGCCAATCGCCGAACGCTTGAAGCTTGAGGGTCGAGTCTTGCTGGAGTTGCCCATGTCCGATCACCCCTTTGCTGCCCTGACCCCGGATACCGTGCTGGATGCGGTAGAGTCGCTGGGTTTTCTCAGCGACGCGCGCACGCTGACGCTGAACAGCTACGAGAACCGGGTATTCCAGATCGGCATTGAAGGCGGGCAACCCCTGATCGCCAAATTCTACCGCCCCGACCGCTGGAGCGATGCCGCGATACGCGAGGAGCACCAGTTCTCCATTGAGCTGGCCGAGCGCGAAATCCCGGTGATCCCGCCCATGCAGATCGATAACGAAACCCTGTTCGAGCATGCCGACTTTCGTTTCACCCTGTTCAAGCGCTTTGGTGGCCGCGCACCGGAATTCGACAACCCCGACCACCTGCTGATGCTCGGCCGACTGCTCGGTCGCTTGCATGCCGTCGGGGCCATGCGCCCCTTTGAGCACCGCCCGGCGTTGAACCCGACCAGCTTCGGCCATGCCAGTATCGACTGGCTGGAACAGGCCGGTTGCGTGCCGGAGAACCTGCGCCCGGCGTATTTTTCCGTGGCCCGTGACCTGCTGGCCGAAATTGACGTGCGCTGGCAGCAACACCCGTTCCAGCCGATCCGCCTGCATGGCGACCTGCATGTCGGCAACCTGCTCTGGCGCGATGAGCTGCTTTATATGGTGGATATGGACGACTGCCGCATGGGCCCGGCAATTCAGGATCTGTGGATGATGCTCTCCGGCGAGCGTGACCAGCGCCAAGGGCAACTGGCCGAACTGGTGGATGGCTATAACGAGTTTCACGACTTCGACCCGCGCCAGCTGCCGTTGATCGAATCCCTGCGCAGCCTGCGGCTGATTCATTACAGTGCCTGGCTGGCCCGGCGCTGGACCGATCCGGCCTTTCCGCGGCATTTCCCCTGGTTTGCCAGCGAGCGCTACTGGGCCGATCAGGTGCTGACCCTGCGCGAGCAGCGCGCTGCGCTGGACGAGCCAGCGCTACGCACCTTCTGATCTGGTTACATAACAATCATCAATGGCCATTTTCAGTCACGGGATGAACGCATACACTGGCCGGCGTTCAAATTCGAGGTAATCACCATGTCCAATATCCTGCCTGATGCCCGCAATCTGGCCTTCGAACTCTATGAAGTGCTGGATGCTGAAGCCCTGACCCAGCGCGAACGTTTCGCCGAACACAACCGGGAAACCTTCGACGCCTCGATCCAGACCGCGCGCACCATCGCGGAAAAGTTCTTTCTGCCGCACAACCGCAAAAGCGACGAGAACGAGCCCACCTTCGTTGACGGTGCAGCCGAACTCATCCCCGATGTCAAACCCGCGGTCGAGGCCTTCCTTGAAGCCGGCTTCCTGAATGCCACGCGCAGCTTCGAACAAGGCGGCATGCAACTGCCTACCCTGCTGTCACAGGCCTGCTTTACCCAGTTCCAGGCAGCCAACATTGCCACCTCGTCGTATCCCATGCTGACCATGGGTGCGGCCAACCTGATCGAAAACTTCGGCAGTGACGAACAGAAGCAGCGCTTCCTGCAACCGATGATCGAAGGCCGCTTCTTCGGCACCATGGCGCTGACCGAACCCGATGCCGGCTCCTCACTGTCGGATATCCGCACCAAGGCCGAACCGGCTGATGACGGCAGCTACCGCCTGAAAGGCAACAAGATCTATATCTCCGGTGGCGATCACCCGCTGTCGGAAAACATCGTACACATGGTGCTGGCCAAGCTGCCCGACGCCCCCGCCGGTGTGAAAGGTATCAGCCTGTTTATCGTACCCAAGTTCCTGGTCAACGATGACGGCAGCCTGGGCCAGCGCAACGACGTAGCCCTGGCTGGTCTGTTCCACAAGATGGGCTGGCGCGGCACCACCTCCACCGCACTGAACTTCGGCGAGAAAGGTGACTGTGTCGGTTATCTGGTGGGCAAGCCGCACAATGGCCTGAACTACATGTTCCAGATGATGAACGAGGCGCGCATTGGCGTTGGCATGGGCGCGGTCATGCTCGGCAATGCCGGTTACCAGTATTCACTGGACTATGCGCGCAACCGCCCGCAAGGCCGGCTGCCCGATGGCAAGGACCCTAGCAGCCCGCAGGTCTCCATCATCGAGCACACTGACGTCAAGCGCATGCTGCTGACGCAGAAAGCCTACGTCGAAGGTGGTTATGACCTCGGTCTGTATGCTGCCCGCGTGTTTGATGACACCGAAACCCTGCCGACAGCCGAAGAGCGCAAAACAGCGCTTGAACTGCTCGACCTGCTGACCCCGATCGTCAAGGCCTGGCCCTCGGATTACTGCCTCAAGGCCAACGAAATGGCGATCCAGATTCTGGGCGGCGCCGGTTATACCCGTGAGTACCCGGTCGAGCAGTACTACCGCGATAACCGCCTGAACCCGATTCATGAAGGTACCAACGGCATCCAGTCACTGGACTTGCTGGGTCGCAAGGTGGTTATGAACAACGGCAGTGCACTGAAACAGCTGTCGGCCCTGATTCAGGACACCTGTGGCCGCGCCCGCGACCATGACAGCCTGAACCCACTGCGTGAGCCGCTGGAAAAACTGCATGCGCGCCTGGGCAAAGTGACCATGACCCTGCTCGGCAATCTGGGCCAGGGCAAGATCAACGAAGCGCTGGCCAATTCAGCACTCTACCTGAACACCTTTGGCCACATGGTCATTGGCTGGCGCTGGCTGGAGCAAGCCGTCAAGGCGCAGGAAGGCCTGGACAAGGGCAACCCGGCAGACGCCGATTTCTATCGCGGCAAACTGCAGGCAGCCCGTTACTTCCTGACCTGGGAAGTGCCGAGCTGTCACCCCGCGCTGGACCTGCTGGAGTCTCTGGACCCGACCTGCATGGACATGCAGGACAGCTGGTTCTGATCCTGGTTGCGGTAGCGAGCACCCTGCTCGCTACCGCGCCCGTCACACCGCAGCACGTCCCCTCTTCCCATCCCTGCCCGCTACGACTAACCTGCACAGAGTTAATCCTGTGGAAATCTGCCATGCCTCTGTTGCGCGTCTTCTTGCTGTTTCTCTGTTGCAGTCTCAGCCTGCCAGTTCTGGCACAGAGCGATCTGGAAGCCGCCATCAATGATGTGCGCAGCCAGCTTGAAGAGCTGGCCGACAGCCCTGCCAGTGAAAGCGACCGACGCGAACTGCAGGAAATCTACCAGAGCACCCTGAACCACCTGCAGCGCCAGCAGCAACTGGACAAAGAGCAGGCTGAATTGCGCCAGCAACTCGATGAAGCGCCCGCTCGCATGCGGGCCATGCGCCGGCAGACTGAGCAGATCAGCGTGATCGAGCCAGACACGCTGCGCCGCCAGCTGGAGACCCTGTCCCTCAGCGAGCTGGAAGACCAACTGAGTGAAAAAGTGGCCCGCATGTTCGCCTGGCAGAACGAGCTGACCCGCATCAACAGCGAACTAATCAGTGCCCAAACCCGTCCAGAGCGCACCCAGGCCAGCGTCAGCGCCAACCAGACCCGTGAACAGGCCATCAGTGAGCAGCTGCGAACCCTGCAACGCCAGCCCGACGGCCCGCTGCGCAATGCCAGATCAAGCATGCTGCGCGCCGAAATCGAGAGTTTGCGACAGGCCAATGAACTCATGCGCCAACGCCTGAGTGCCAACAGCGTGCTGCAGGAGCTGGCCAGCCATGAGCGCGACCTGCTCAGCCAGCAAACGGCTGTTATTGAAATGGATATCCAGGTACTGCAGGACGTGATCCACGAAAAGCGCATAAGCGCATCGGAACAGGCCGTGGACAGTGTCAGCCTGGCGGCCGAATCCAGTGATCATCAATTACTGCGCGAACAGGGCAGCCTGAACCGGCAGCTAAGCGAAAGCCTGTTGCGGGCCACCACCCAGATCAGCGAGCTGACGCGCAAGAACATCCAGACCCGCCAGCAGATCGACAGTCTGACGCAGATTGATCGTGCTCTGGAACAACAGATCAGCGTCCTTGAAGGCAGCCTGCTGCTCTCACGTATTCTGCATCAGCAAAAGCGCACCCTGCCAAGGGTCGAATTCGATCAGAACCTGCCAGACCGGATTGCTGACCTGCGCCTGCGTCAATTCGAACTCAACCAGCTGCGAGAAGAACTGACCCACCCGGACGCCTACCTGCAACGCCTGCTCGACCGCCTAC
>SKFV01000246.1 GCA_007117785.1 Pseudomonas sp. | reverse complement strand
TTTTCCCAGGTTGTTATCCACTCTGGCACTTCCGCATAGGGGGTTTCCGGGATAGTGTTGAGCAGATTGGTCTTGGCGAAAGCTGCCAGCGCCGGTGCAGTGGTGTACAGAATGGCAATAAACAGCAGCGCATAGCCGGCTGATTTACGCGCGTCACGTACGGTCGGGGTGGTGAAGAAGCGCACAATCACATGGGGCAGACCGGCAGTACCGACCATCAGCGCCATGGTGATAAAGAACACATCGATGGTCGCCTTGCTGCCGTCGGTATAGGCATCAAAACCGAGCTCGGCGCCCAGCCCGTTCAGCCGGTCGAGCAGATAAGTGTCAGTGCCCGATACCGTACTGCCAAAACCCAGCTGGGGAATCGGCGTACCGGTAATCATCAGGGAGATATAGATGGCCGGTACCATGTAGGCAAACATCATCACGCAGTACTGCGCCACCTGGGTGTAGGTGATGCCCTTCATGCCGCCGAGAACCGCATAGAAGAACACGATAGCCATACCGATGACCACACCGACGGTGATATCCACTTCCAGGTAGCGTGAGAACACAATACCCACGCCACGCATCTGCCCGGCCACATAGGTGAATGAAATAAAGATCACGCAGATCACAGCGACAACCCGCGCCGTCTGCGAGTAATAGCGTTCGCCAACAAACTCCGGCACGGTGAACTTGCCGAATTTGCGCAGGTAAGGCGCCAAGCACATGGCCAGCAGCACGTAGCCACCAGTCCAGCCCATAAGGTAGACACTACCGTCACGACCGAGAAAAGCGATCATCCCGGCCATGGAGATAAAGGAGGCTGCTGACATCCAGTCAGCGCCGGTGGCCATACCATTGGCAATCGGGTGCACGCCCTTGCTGGCCACATAGTATTCGCTGGTACTGCCAGCGCGAGACCAGATGGCGATGCCGATGTAGAGGGCGAAGGTTGCCCCGACAAACAGATAGATTAGGGTTTGGGTTTCCATGGGTGGCTCCTCGCTTACTCTTCGTGGAAGTCGTATTTACGATCGAGCCGGTTCATCTTCCAGACGTAGAAGAAGATCAGGACCACGAAGGTATAGATGGAGCCCTGTTGGGCAAACCAGAACCCCAGCGGGAAACCAAAGAACTGGATCTTGTCGAGCAGGTCGACAAACAGAATGCCGGCACCAAAGGACACTGCGAACCAGATGACCAGCAAGGTCAGCATCAGGCGCACGTTTTCCTTCCAGTAGCCGCGGGCAGCGTCTTCTTTTGAAAGGGACATAACCATCTCCGATTGTTGTTGTTTTGACACATCGAAGGTAGCACCGCAGCGGTCAATCGGAGATTAAGACTTAGGTCGTAGCAGGCGTCGCAGACGGGACAATCAAGGCTCTCTCAGGACTGAATGCAGCCTGTCAAGCAATTGATTTTAATAAATTAAATAATGAAAAGAATAAATATTGAAGAGGTTCTGAAGTGCACCCCCTACTTTGGTCTAGAGGGTGATGTAGGGGCCGAAGGCCGTGGCAATCCATGGGCATGGGAACTGCCCGAATGAATGGCCACGTAACAGCTCGCCGTGGCAGCGCATCGCCGTGGCAGCGCAGGCGAGAATTTACTGCTTGCGCACAATCACACTGCCAATCGAATAGCCGGCCCCAAAGGAACAGATCACCCCATGGCTGCCACTGGGCAGGTCATCCTGATACTTGTGGAAGGCGATGATCGAACCCGCAGAACTGGTGTTGGCGTACTCATCCAGCACCACCGGTGCTTCCTGCTCATCCGGGTCACGACCCAGCAGCTTGCGGGCAATCAACATATTCATGTTCAGATTGGCCTGATGTAACCAGAAGCGGCTGATATCGGTCACCGGCAGGCTATGCTCCTGCAGATGGGCACCAATCAGCTCGGCCACCATGGGGCAAACATCCTTGAACACCTTACGGCCCTGCTGGATAAAGAGTTTGTCCGGCTGGCCAACGCCCTCAGGCGCACAACGGTTGAGATAACCGAAGTTGTTGCGGATGTTGTTGGAGAACTTGGTCAATAGCCTTGTACCGAGAATATCGAACTGGTGCTCGGATACGGCCAGGTCGGCGCGCTCAAGGATCACTGCAGTGCAGGCATCACCAAAGATAAAGTGGCTGTCACGATCACGAAAGTTCATATGTCCGGTACAGATTTCCGGATTGACCATAAGTACGGCACGGGCCTGGCCCAGCTGGATATTGTTGGCTGCATTCTGGATACCGAAGGTCGCCGACGAACAGGCAACATTCATGTCGTAGCCGAAGCCTTCGATGCCCAGCGCTTCCTGCACTTCGATAGCAATCGCAGGATAGGCGCGTTGCAGGTTGGAGCAGGCCACGATCACACCGTCGATATCGGCAGCCGTGCGGCCCGCACGCTCCAGAGCCTGAGTCGCTGCCTTGACTGACATTTCACACAGAACCGACCATTCCTCATTGCTGCGCTCGGGGATGTCGGGGACCATGCGCCGGGTATCCAGAATACCTTCCTTGTTGACCACAAAGCGGCTTTTGATGCCGGAGGCCTTTTCAATAAAGTCGGTACTTGAACCGGCCAGAGCAGTCACTTCGCCGCGCTCGATAGCGGCCGCATTGTCGTGATTGAACTGTTCGACAAAGGCGTTGAAACTGGCAACCAGTTCTTCATTGCTGATGCTGTTCGGGGGTGTATACAAACCCGTTCCGCTAATCACGACGTTGTGCACGGTCGGTCCTCTTCTCTGTTATCAGGGCGGTGCAAAGCGCGCACGCCTTGCACCTTGTTATATTGTTGCCGCAGCCATTCCTGCACCAGGGGAAAATGGTCCACTGCCGCCTGCGAGTGCGTCAGCATGTCATTGTGGCCATAATTCCGCGAGCATCCGCTGCCCTGTTCCAGTACTACTACCTGCGCATCATGCCTCCCCAGTTCACGGGCAAAGGCTTTGACATCCGCCACCGCGCCCATAACCTGATCAGCCATGCCGGTCAGATACAATCCCGGCGGCCATTTCAGGCCCTCTAAGGCGTTAGCATAGTCGAAACTGTCTGTCAGATCACGCCATGCACTCTCGCTTCGCATCCAGCCCAGCACTTCTTTCTGCAACTGGCAGGATTCGTTGTTGGTACCGGCGCCCAGGGCAATCGCAGGCATATAGCCTTTGACGCGAGACACACGAGTCAGGACACCCTGCCATAGCCAGTCAATGACCAATCGTTTGCGCCAGTTAACGGCTACTGTCGCTCGCCGGGCAGCAAGGTGCACCAGCCCGACGCAACTGCTCAGCCAGTGCGGGTGCCGGATCAGCGTGCTGGCCAACCAGACACCGCCAGCACCATGGCCGATACCGGCCCAGGGCTGTCCGCTGTGGATTTCAGCCAGTTGGGCGAAAAGTGCCGGCAAGTCACTATCGCACAGCACTTGCTGAGTAATCTCCAGGCCAGATTTCATAGCCGGAGTGCTTTGGCCGTGGCCACGCATATCAGGCACATAGACACTGTACCCTGCTGCGGCCAGGCTGGGTGCCAGACCCTGGCCATGCGGGGGATAGAACACCCGTCCGTCCTCGGCCAGGCCGTGGAGCAACAGCAGCGGCGAACCGCTGGGCTCTGTGGTCGCACTGAACCGCTGGACGTGCAAAGTCTCGCCATCCGCAGTCATTACCTGCAGAGCGCTGCTGACAATCTCGGGCGGGTCGAAGATCTGATCCATCATTGGGCAAGTGTAACCTGTTTCACTGGCCAATCTCCTGCCAGAGTTTATTC
>SKFV01000330.1 GCA_007117785.1 Pseudomonas sp. | reverse complement strand
TTTCAGCGTCACTGCGTTTGCTGCGGCTTATCAAGCGGGCGGCCCCTGGTTGGATGAGTTGCTCGTTTATCTGCAAAGCAATCGCGATCGGGCCTGCGCAATGATTAATCAGGAGCTGTCACCGGTTAGGGTTCAGCTACCTGACGCCACCTATCTGTTATGGCTGGACTGTCGTGAATTGGGGTTGTCTGATGCCGAACTGAAGCGCTTCTTTGTCCAGCAGGCCAAGGTGGGGCTGAATCCGGGGATCAGTTTCGGCGCTGCCGGTAGTGGCTTTATGCGCCTCAACATCGGCACCCAATGGTCAGTAATCGAGCAGGCAATCAAGCAGATCGCTTACGCACTCAAGACGTGCGCTTAGTTCTTTGGCCTCAATACTCGAATCGGTCTTCCAGCGCCAACCAGGCGTCGAAGGGAGCGCCGGCACCGTCGATGTCGATCTGTTGCAGAGTATCGCTGCCGATATTCACCGGTGTTGATTGCCCGTAAAGCTTGAGGGCAATCGGGGTGTCGGCAAAGCCGCCGCGTGCGGCTTCATGGTGGGAAGCGGCAAAGCGGATACGTGGAATATGCGCCCAATGGATAGCCGCCAGGCACATTGGACAAGGCTCGCAGCTGCTGTACAGGGTGGCATCCGGAAAGTGGGGCTGTTGCAGGGACTGGCTGGCCTTGCGGATCGTTTGTACTTCCGCATGGGCAGTTGGATCCAGTGTCTGCACAACCTCATTGCAGGATTCGGCAATGATCCGGCCATCCTGTACCAGGATGGCGGCAAAGGGACCACCTCCGGACTCGACTGATTGCAGTGCCAGTTCTATACAGCGTTGCAGGTAATCGCTATCGGTTTTCATTGGCGTACTCGGCCTCCGTTTTATCGGCATTGCTGTCCGGATCATTAAACTGCAGCGCCGCTAATTGCGCATAGAGCGGGTTGTCCTGCAGCAAGCTCTGATGCGTACCCAGGCCAATCAGTCTACCTTGATCAATCACTGCAATACGATCAGCATCCCGCACAGTGGCCAGCCGGTGAGCAATCACCAGGGTGGTGCGACCTTGCATCAGCTTTGGCAGGGCTTGCTGAATCAGGTTTTCACTTTGTGCATCAAGTGCGCTGGTGGCTTCATCAAGGAGCAGAACGGGGGCATCGGTAAGCAGGGCGCGGGCAATGGCCAGGCGTTGCTTCTGGCCGCCAGAGAGCCCTTGTCCGCCATCACCAAGATGGGTGGCATAACCCTTTGGCAGGCGCTGGATAAATTCATCGGCATGTGCCGCCTGCGCCGCGGCCATCACCTCGGCATCCGTCGCTTCGGGTTTGCCATAGCGGATGTTGTCGACAATGCTGCCGTGAAACAGCCCCGGTTGCTGTGCGACCAGAGCAAAGCTGCGGCGCAGGGCAGTCAGGTCCAGCTCTCGCAAGTCGATGCCTTCCAGTGCGATAGTGCCCTGTTGCGGGTCGTAAAAGCGCAATAGCAGGTCAAACAAGGTGGATTTGCCGGCACCGGATGGGCCTACCAGAGCCAGGGTTTCGCCTGGTTCTATCTGAAGTGTGAAATCATTGATCGCTAGTTGTTGCTCGCGCCCAGCGTAGCCAAAACTGACGCCATTCAGGGTTATACGGCCATCAATGCGTGCGGGTAATGCCGTCGGCTGTAGGGGTGAACTGATCGCCTGCGGGCTTTGCAGGAGTTCAATGATACGGCTGCTGGCACCGGCAGCCCGTTGCAATTCTCCGATAACTTCGCTGAGTGCTCCGGCAGAGACGCCAACAATCAGACTGTAGAACATGAAGGCGGCCAATTCACCGGCACTGATGCGACCGGCGATCACATCCATCCCACCAACCCAGAGCATGATGCCGATTGCGCCGAGTACCAGCAGAATAACGATGGCGGTCAACCAGGCGCGCTGGGCAATGCGCTGACGTGCAACGGCAAAGGCCTGCTCACTCACTGCGCCGAAAGCCTGCTGGTCGACAGCTTGATGGTTGTAGGCTTGAACGGTCTTTATCTCGCCGAGAATTTCGCCAACGTAGCTGCCGACATCGGCTACGCGGTCCTGGCTCAGGCGCGACAGTCGGCGTACGCGGCGACCAAAAAACAAGATGGGTACCAGTACCAGAGGGATGGCCAGCAGGACAATGGCGGTGAGCTTGGCATTGGTCACCAGCAGCAGGATCATCCCGCCAATTAGCATAAGGAAGTTGCGCAGGGCAATTGACAGCGTGGAGCCCAGTACCGATTGCAATACGGTGGTGTCCGCGGTCAGGCGTGACTGGATTTCAAGCCCGCGATTGTCGGCAAAGAAAGCCGGGTGCAGGTTGATCAGATGATTGAATACCTGTTGACGGATATCGGTAACCACACGCTCACCAATCCAGGACACCAGATAAAAACGGCTGAAGGTGCCGATGGCGAGGCCTAGTACCAGCAAACCAAACAGCGCCAGAGACCGGTTGAGCATGGCAGGTGAGCCGGTGGCAAAGCCCTGGTCGACCAGAATGCGCAGTCCTTGCCCCAGCGACAGGGTAATGCCGGCGGTAAAGATCAGCGCCAGCAGTGCGCCCAATGCTTGCCAGCCATAGGGGCGAAGAAAGCGATAAGCCAGTTGTCGTACTTTTTCCGGTTGCCTGGATGGACTGTACATGAACTGCCTTTGGTGGTGACGTCAGGTCTTGATTATGCCGGAGCCATGACTGGCTAGGATAGGGTGGCATATGTTTTGTTACCAGAACGCAACAATCTGGCTGATGCGCAGAACAGTCTGTGGCAAAATGCTGTTAAGTCAGGTGCCTGCGCTGGCCTGAAAATGAAGCCGTTTCTCGGTTTCGATCATCAACACAATTATCATCACCTGGTGGAGCGGAATGCCCATGAGTGGAAAAATATGGACGCATAAAGGCACTTTCTTGTTGGCGGCAGTAGGGTCCGCTGTGGGTCTGGGGAATCTTTGGCGCTTTCCGTACCTGACCGGAGAAAACGGTGGTGGTGCCTTTATCCTCGTCTATGCACTGACCATCGCCATGGTCGGTATTCCGATCCTGATTGCCGAAAGCCTGCTCGGTCGCTCGAGCCGCAAAAGCCCCATTATGGGGATGCGCTATCTGACCGAGAGCCACGGCACCAGCAAGGGCTGGCAAAGCATCGGCTGGATGGGCGCAGGCGCGGCTTTCATCATTCTCAGTTTTTATTCGGTCATTGCCGGCTGGGCCATCCACTACGCTGGCTTGCTGTTTTCGGGGTCACTGGTAGGCGCAGATGCCGATACTATCGGTGCCTCATTCGGTGATTTGCTCGGTTCGCCCGGGCTGCTGCTGACTTACCACACGCTGTTTATTCTGGCTTCGGGACTCATCGTCGGTTTGGGGATTCACAAAGGGATCGAGAAAAGTCTGCGCTTCATGATGCCGCTACTGTTTATCATTCTGCTGATTGTTCTGGCTTATGCGGTGATGATGGGTGATGCCGGGGCAGCCATAAGCTTCCTGTTTACCTTCAATCTGGCTGATCTGAGTCTAGAAGGTTGGCTGCAGGCTATGGGGCAATCCTTCTTCACCCTGAGTCTGGGTATGGGAGCAATCATGGCCTATGGAGCCTATATGTCAGGCGAGGCATCCCTGACGCGCACGGCGATCTCGATTGCTATTGTTGATACCGCCATTGCCCTGATGGCAGGTATTGCCATTTTTGCCCTGGTTTTCGGCAGTGGGCTGGAAGCAGGGCAAGGCCCTGGTTTGATGTTCGTGACCCTGCCCATTGCCTTTGCGGATCTGCCCGGTG
>SKFV01000018.1 GCA_007117785.1 Pseudomonas sp. | reverse complement strand
TTTTTCCTGCAGCAAGTGTTTGCCCCGCAAACCCAGCTACTCAAGCGTGAATTGCTCTATGTGCCCTTTTTTGGCTGGGCTCTGGCGCTGATGAAGCCGATTGCCATTGACCGCGGCAAGGCCCGGGATTCACTCAAGCAACTCAGTCTTATTGGCGGCCAGCGACTGGCGGAAGGTTTGTGGATCCTGATTTTCCCGGAAGGTACACGCAAGCTACCTGGCAGCCCGATCAAGTTTTCCCGGGGTGGCGCGGCATTGGCCTGTGCCAACCAGGTGCCCATCATTCCGGTAGCGCATAACGCGGGCTGCTTCTGGCCACGCCACGGCTGGGGCAAGAACCCCGGCACCATCGATGTGATGATCGGCCCGGCCATGTACCCGTCGGGTTCAGACCCTCGTTCCATCGTTGAGCTCAACCAGCGTGCGGAAAAATGGATTACCGAAGCCTTGAGTCAGGTCAAGTCTTCGCTCTGAACGTGCCTGATCACCTTTACCCGTAACGCTCGGCACCCTACTCTGTAACAACAATAACCAATAACCGAGTCTGCAATGATGGATGTCTTTCAATATCTGCATACCCTGGTCGAGCAGGGCGGCTCTGATCTGTTTTTCAGCGTAGGCGCGCCGGTCAATATGAAGCGCGAAGGCGAATTTGCCCCCTTGGAGAAAACCCCATTAGGTAGTGCCGACCTCAAGCAGTTGGCCTATCAGTTGATGAGCCAGAAGCAAGCAGCCGAATTCGAGCGCGACCTTGAGATGAACCTGGCTGTTGGCCTGCCCGGCGTGGGCCGCTTTCGCACCAATATTTATTTTCAGCGTGGCGAAGTGGCCATGGTGATACGTCACATCAGCAACAAGATTCCCCGTATTGCCGAACTGGGCTTGCCCCGAAGCCTGAAAAAACTGGTGATGCTCGATCGCGGGCTGATTCTGGTGGTGGGTGCTGCCGGTTCCGGCAAATCCACCACCCTGGCGTCCATGCTGGATCATCGCAATAGTAATCGCGGCGGGCATATCGTCTGCATCGAAGACCCGATCGAATTTCTTCACGACCACAAGCAATCCATTATTGATCAGCGCGAAGTCGGCCTTGATACGCACAGCTTCCGCGAAGCCCTGCGCAACGTGCTGCGCGAATCTCCGGATGTGATCATGATCGGTGAAATCCGTGATCGTGAATCCATGCAGCATGCCTTGCATTACAGTGAGACCGGTCACCTGGTGCTGGCAACCTTGCATGCGACCAATACCGTGCAAGCCGTGGAACGTATGGTCAACCTGTTTCCGGAAGAGAGCAGAAATCAGGTTTTGAGCGATATATCCATGAATCTTGCGGCCATCATCGGCCAACGCCTGGTTCCTGGCGTCAACCGGAAGCGCGTCGCTGCTGTCGAGCTGATGTTGCGCACACCTTATGTCGTCGATCTGATTGCCCGTGATGAACTGCATGAGATCCGAACCGCCATGACGCGTAGCCTGGAACAGGGCCTGCAAACCTTTGACCAACACCTGCATGCACTGGTCAATCGCAACGCCATCACCTTGAAAGTGGCGCTTAAGTTTGCTGATTCACGCACCGACTTCATGCTCAAGACCAAACTGGACAAAGGCTTCTCGAAGGAAGAGCAAACATCACTTCAGGGTGGCAGTGAAGACCTGACCGACGATTTCAAATAGGCATTTCCATCTGGTCAGATCTGTCGATACAGGGCTGCAACCAGAATGCCGACGGCAATCGCCGGCAAGGGCCGCTTGAAGATCAGCATGGTGACAGCGGTACTCAAGAGCGCCAAACGGGCACCGTTATCACCCGTCACTGCAAGAGGTGCCAACAAGGCTACCAATACCGAGCCTGACATGGCTTGAATGAACTGTTTTACCCTATAGCCAATGGGGATATAGGACATGACCAGGACGCCTCCCCAGCGCGTCGAGAGCGTTACCAGGGCCATTGCCAGAATCACCAAAAAACCACTGAACCCTGTTGTTTCAACCCACATCGCCTGACTCCTTCAGACATAAACCGGCAACCCCACCAACCAGCGCACCCACTACAACGTGGCTGTTATCGGGTAAATAACGAAAGGCCAACAGCGATGCGCCGGCCGCAACCGCCCAGATCAGCAGGATGCGCAGATTTTTTTCTCCACCTACTACCAGTGCGAGCAAAAAACAGCCCATCACCATATCCAGCCCCAGACTGTAGGGGTCATGGATGGCATTACCGAAGTAGAGCCCCAGCCAGGTACCCAGGATCCAGAAGATCCATAGCGCCAAACCTCCGCCAAACAGTAATCCCAGCCCGGGTTGATTGCGACCGAATGCCTGCATCGACATCGCCCAATTGGCATCCGATACCACCAACATGATGCCGTAGCGCTGTGCTGTCGGCAGTGAACGCAACCAGGGGTAGAGAGTTGCGCCCATCAACAGGTGCCGCGAATTGATGGCAAACACGGTCAGCAGCAGGGTAAACAAGGGCACCTGCGAGCCCCACAGATCCAGTGCAGCAAACTGCGAGGCTCCAGCAAAGACCAATGCACTCATGCTGATGCTCATTCCGTCAGTCAGGCCCGCTTGTGTCGCAGCCAATCCAAAGGCAGCCCCAAAGACAATGACAAACATGGCGATGGGTGCCAGTTGCTTGAATCCCTGCCATACCAACCGGCTATCAAGCTGACTGAGATTCTGTTCATTCCTGTTCATGCTGTACTCCGCACAAAAAAATCCCCCGTCACACCAGGTGACGGGGGATTGTGTCTACCTTGGCTGACGATCTATACGTCGAGGTTAGCCACAGCCAGGGCGTTGCTTTCAATGAACTCCCGACGCGGCTCAACATGGTCACCCATCAGCGTATTGAAGATCTGGTCAGCAGCAATCGCATCTTCAATATTGACCCGCAACATGCGCCGGCTTTCCGGGTCCATCGTGGTTTCCCACAATTGATCCGGGTTCATTTCACCCAGCCCTTTATAGCGCTGCACGCTATGCCGGCGAGCAGTTTCGTTCATCATCCATTCCAGCGCATCCTTGAAGGTTTGCACTGGCTTTTTCTTCTCACCGCGCTGCATGTAGGCGCCATCTTCCAGCAGTGACTGCAGCTTTTCACCCAACTCAGCCATTGTCCGGTAATCATTACTGGCGAACAGATCACGGTTGAAGGTGAAGTAGCTGGAGAGGCCGTGACTGATAGATTCCACTTCCGGCAACCAAAGATGGCGCTCACTGTCTTCACGCAAATTGACGCGATATTCCTGACCCGATTTCTCGTCAACCTTGACTCGTATCTCGAAGTTCTTGATCCAGCCTTCCATAAAGCCTTTGTCGGCCAAATTGTCGACCGTAAGGCGGGGCAGATAGATAAAGTGCTCCATCAGATTTTCCGGATAGAGGCGAGCAAGACGCTTGAGGGTCTTGGTTACCCCACGAAACTCCTGCACGATACGTTCGAGCGCTTCGCCGGTAATCCCTGGTGCATCTTCGTTGACGAACAGGTAGGAGTCTTCCAACGCCGACTGAATAAGGAAATCTTCCAGTGCTTCATCATCCTTCAGGTATTGCTCCTGCTTGCCTTTCTTGATCTTGTACAGCGGCGGCTGGGCAATGTAGATGTAGCCGTTCTCGATCAACTCGGGCATCTGACGGAAGAAGAAGGTCAGCAGCAGGGTGCGGATGTGCGAGCCATCCACGTCGGCATCGGTCATGATGATGATGTTGTGGTAGCGCAGCTTTTGGATATTGAATTCGTCGCGACCAATTCCACAGCCCAGAGCGGTAATCAGTGTGCCGACTTCTGCCGAAGACAGCATCTTGTCAAAGCGCGCTTTTTCCACGTTCAGGATCTTGCCCTTTAGCGGCAGGATTGCCTGCGTCTTACGATTGCGGCCCTGTTTGGCTGACCCACCGGCAGAGTCACCCTCCACAATGTAGAGTTCGGAGAGGGCCGGGTCTTTTTCCTGGCAGTCAGCCAGTTTGCCGGGCAGGCCGGCAATATCCAGTGCGCCCTTGCGACGGGTCATGTCCCGGGCCTTGCGTGCCGCTTCACGAGCGCGAGCAGCATCGATCATCTTGCCAACTACGGCTTTGGCTTCGTTTGGCCTTTCCAGCAGATAATCACTGAATGATTTATTCATTTCCTGCTCAACCGCGGTTTTAACCTCGGAAGAGACCAGCTTGTCTTTGGTCTGTGAAGAGAACTTGGGATCCGGAACCTTGACCGAGATAATCGCAGTCAGACCTTCACGGGCATCATCGCCAGACGTACTGATTTTGAGCTTCTTCAGCAGCCCTTCCTGGTCAATGTAGGTATTCAGACTGCGGGTAAGCGCGCTACGGAAACCGGCCAGGTGGGCACCACCGTCACGCTGGGGAATATTATTGGTAAAGCACTGAATGTTCTCGTTGAAGCTGTCGTTCCACTGCAATGCCACTTCCACACCCACACCGTCTTCACGCTGGGTATCGAAATGGAACACGCTGTTTACCGTGGTCTTGTTCTGATTCAGATAATCGACAAAGGCGCGCAGGCCACCTTCATATTTGAACAACTCTTCTTTACCGCTGCGCTCGTCTTTCAGTCGGATACCGACACCGGAGTTGAGGAAGGATAGCTCCCGCAAACGCTTGGCAAGAATATCCCAGCTGAAACTGATGCTGGTAAAAGTCTCATCCGACGGCTTGAAGTGAATCTGGGTACCGGTGCGATCAGTATCACCTACGGCCTTCAACGGTGACTGCGGCACCCCGTGCTTGTACTCCTGCTCCCACACCCGGCCATCACGGCGGATAGTGAGGATGAGCAATTCCGACAAGGCGTTAACGACGGATACACCAACGCCGTGCAGGCCACCAGAGACCTTGTAGCTGTTGTCGTCAAACTTACCACCGGCATGCAGTACGGTCATGATGACCTCAGCTGCGGACACCCCTTCTTCGTGGGTATCAACCGGGATGCCCCGACCATCGTCGCGGACGGTTATGGATT
The DNA here is from genome assembly GCA_007117785.1 of Pseudomonas sp. Lineage (GTDB taxonomy): Bacteria > Pseudomonadota > Gammaproteobacteria > Pseudomonadales > Pseudomonadaceae > Halopseudomonas. The sequence goes on along the minus strand of SKFV01000018.1, from coordinate 8,609 downwards.
CGTCAGTGTGAATGATGATGTCGATATCACTACAGTGCCCGGCGAGCGCTTCATCGATGGAATTATCTACCACCTCAAACACCATGTGGTGCAAGCCGGTGCCATCATCCGTATCGCCAATGTACATACCAGGGCGCTTACGCACCGCATCCAGCCCCTTGAGTACCTTGATACTGGATGAATCGTAGGATGTTGTTTCGCTCATTATCGTCACTCCAGACGTCAGTCGGTCTGCGCTATGTGTCCATGTTCCACGTGGAACAATCTTGTCGGTGTTTCATGCTGCCATAAGCCAATCAACTGATCCAGCTCTACACAGGTAATGAACACCTGGCAATCCAGCTGTTCCAGCAAGCGACATAAGGCCTGCCGGTGGTGGGCATCCAGTTCGCTGGGCAAATCATCGACCAGGAAAACGCAGGATTGCGGCCCATATTGTTGTTTAAGCAGGTAGCCCTGCGCTATTTTCAGCGCGCTAACCACCAGCTTTTGTTGCCCGCGGGATAAAACATCAACAGCATTCAGGCCGTTAACTCGCACCCTCAAGTCGGCACGCTGTGGTCCAGCCTGGGTATGGCCCAATTGACAATCGCGCTCAAACTGCTGAGCCAGAACAGCAGCTAACGGCTTTTCTTTATCCCATCCACGAAAGTAACTCAACGTCAGACCATCAATGGTCAGCATATCTCCGAGCACCTGCTCGAAGACCGGCTTCAATCGGCTGATATAGGCCTGACGGTACATGTCTATCTGCTCTGCCGCTTGAACCAGTTCCAGCTCCCAAGGCGCCAGCAGCAAGCTATCGATTCTACCACGTCGCAGCAATGAATTCCGTTGCTTGAGGCTTTTTTGCAGACGTTGCCAGGCCGGCAGAAAGGAATGTTCCACGTGGAACACACCCCAATCGAGAAATTGCCGACGTTGTTTCGGAGCACCTTCCAGTAATCGAAAACTGTCCGGATTGATCAGTTGCAACGGCAAGGTTTTAGCCAGTTGGGCGGCGCTGCGCACATTCTGACCATTGATGCGGATAACGAATTCACTGTCGGCAGAACGCTGCACACCAATCTGGTTTTTTTCATTCTGGTCAGACAGCAGTTCGGCAAACACGGTGCACTGGGTTTGTTGATATTGAATAACTGGTTGCAGTTTGTTGGTACGAAAGGAGCGAGCCAGGCCCAGCAAATGTATGGCTTCCAGCAAGCTGGTTTTACCACTGGCATTGGCGCCATGAACAAGATTGATACGCGGGGAAGGATGAAGCGTTACCGGCTGCAGATTACGCACACCGGTAACACTCAGGCGGGTCAGTGGCATATCAGCGCATCAGAGGCGCATGGGCATGACAACATAGAGACTGTCATCGGAATCGGCTTCCTGCACCAGAGCACTGCTGTTGGCGTCAGACATGACCAGCTTGACCTGTTCACCGCTGAGCACATTCATGACATCCAGCAGATAGCTAACGTTAAAGCCAACCTCAAGGGGAGCGCCCGTGTAGTCAACGCCGATCTCTTCTTCCGCTTCTTCCTGTTCTGGGTTATTGGCCTGGATCTTCAGCAAGGCGTCACTCAGCATCAGGCGAATACCGCGATACTTTTCATTGGACAGAATAGCGGTGCGGCTGAAGGCATCGCGCAGCACATGACGATCAGCCAGTACCACCTTGTCGCCACCACGCGGCAGCACGCGATCGTAATCCGGGAACTTGCCATCAACCAGTTTGGAGGTAAAGGTAAAGTCACCAGTACTGACACGGATATGATGCGTACCAATCACCACGTTGACCTGGTCATCCGTCTCGTTCAGCAGGCGACTCAACTCCAGGATCCCCTTGCGCGGCACAATGATCTGATGCTTTTCGCTGTTCTCGATATTCGCATCCAGTGTGCACATGGCCATGCGATGACCATCAGTCGCTACTGAGCGCAACTGCCCGCGATTGATTTCCAGCAGCATACCGTTCAGGTAATAACGCACGTCCTGCTGTGCCATGGCAAAGCTGGTGCGATCAATCAGACGCCCAAGGGTCTTCTGGCTGGCTGCGAACTGAATTGATCCCTGGCTTTCTTCCACATTGGGGAAATCACTGGCTGGCAAGGTACTCAGCGAGAAACGGCTACGCCCGGTTTTGATGCTGGCTTTGGATTCTTCCAGGGTAAAGGTAATGGTCGCGTCATCCGGCAAGGATTTACAGATATCCATCAACTTGCGCGCTGGTACGGTAATCTCACCACTATCGGCGGCGTCTTCCAATGGAATACGTGCAACCAGTTCAACTTCCAGGTCAGTCCCGGTAAGGGACAAGGTATTGTCATCCACAACCAGGAGAACATTGGATAACACCGGCAAGGTCTGCCGCCGTTCAACTACCCCGGCCACCAGTTGCAGGGGCTTCAACAGAGCTTCGCGCTGTATGGAAAATTGCATAGTCTTCCTTCGACCTCGTGCAGGTTGCGCAGGCACTGCCACCGTCAAGTGGTCAGGGTCCGCAGCAGGTTCTTGTAATCTTCACGGATGTCAGCATCCGCTTCGCGTAATTCGGCAATCTTGCGTGTGGCATGTAATACGGTGGTGTGATCACGGCCACCAAAGGCATCACCAATTTCTGGCAAGCTGTGGTTGGTCAATTCCTTGGCCAGCGCCATGGCAACCTGACGCGGGCGAGCAACCGAACGCGAACGGCGTTTGGAGAGCACGTCGGCAATCTTGATCTTGTAATACTCGGCAACGGTACGCTGGATATTATCAATACTGACCAGCTTGTCCTGCAATGCCAACAAGTCTTTCAATGATTCACGGATCAGTTCAATACTGATATCCCGCCCCATAAAGTGTGCGCTGGCAGTTACCCGCTTGAGCGCGCCTTCGAGCTCACGCACATTGGAGCGGATACGCTGGGCAATAAAGAAAGCCGCATCATGGGGCAGATCAACCCGTGTCTGCTCGGCTTTCTTCATCAGGATGGCAACCCGGGTTTCCAGCTCCGGTGGCTCGACGGCGACCGTCAGGCCCCAGCCAAAACGCGACTTCAGTCGCTCTTCCAGACCATCGATTTCTTTCGGGTAACGGTCACTGGTCAGAATCACCTGTTGGCCACCCTCAAGCAATGCATTGAATGTATGGAAAAACTCTTCCTGTGAGCGTTCTTTCTTGGCGAAGAACTGAATGTCATCAATCAGCAAGGCATCGACTGAACGGTAATACCGTTTGAAGTCATTGATCGCGTTCATCTGCAAAGCCTTGACCATATCGGCTACGAAACGCTCGGAATGCAGGTAAACGATTTTTGCCGCTGGATTCTTCTTCAGCAGATGATTACCCACCGCATGCATCAAGTGGGTTTTACCCAGACCAACGCCACCGTAGAGGAACAAGGGGTTGTAACCATGCTTGGGGTTATCAGCGACTTGCCAGGCGGCTGCGCGGGCCAATTGGTTGGACTTGCCTTCGACAAAATTCTCGAAGGTGAAGCTGCGATTCAGATAACTGGTGTGCTTGATCAGGGAAGGTGAGGGATCAGATGGCGGCCGGCTATTAATCGACTCTTCCCGGCTGGTCTCCGCATCAGGCACAAAACCCTGACCGGTAACCTGAGCCCTGGGCGTAACCGGAGCAGTTGCTGACTGCTGTTGCTGGGTTGCTGCCGGAGCAGAGGTCGCAGCGGCAACCGATGGCGCTGCTGAGGAGGCATGCCGTCGGCTGCCGATCAATAACGCAACCATCGGCGCCTGACCCTGGGACAAGTCATCCAGCAGTTCCTGAATACGGCTCAGGTATTTGTCATTCACCCAATCAAGCACAAAACGGTTAGGGGCATACAGACGCAGCTCATCCTGATCACCGTCCACTTGCAGCGGACGAATCCATGTATTGAATTGTTGCGATGGAAGCTCATCACGCAAAAAATCGACGCATTGCTGCCAGAGTGCAACAGACACAAAATCCCCCAATAGCCAAACAGCCATGAATATAAAGATACGCCATGGACGACTGTATAGGGCAATCATTGACGTCCAGACAAGCACCATCATTCTAGCCCTTGGGGCACAAGTTATCCACACCTGCAGCTGACTAGATTTAGCAAATATCAGCTCTATCTGACGCGCTGAATACGGATAATAAACCGGGTGAAAACGCCTGACACCAATAGTTTTCGCCCCCTGAACCCTGTGCACAACGGCGCATAAGACCTGTGCAGAAGCTGGTCACGGATCAGGGGATAAATCACCCTGTGGATAACCACCCTGTTTACCCACAAGCTGTGCACAGCAACTCAGGGGGGCTGCACACTGTCGGTGCACATAGTTTCATTCCGCTGAAGACCATGGCTGGCAACCGCTACAGCGAGGTGTCCACAGAAAATTACGGCTTATTTACATTAACTATATCTATCTTTTTAACCCTTTGATTTATTTATGAAGAATTATACGTTGCGGGGTTCAAATCAAATTGACCTGCGGCCTGCATTTCTCTAGAATTGCCGGTCCCTTGAAAGGGCTCACAGTCCTTGTTTGATCTACTCAGGTATCTGAATCATGAAAAGAACATTCCAACCCAGCGTACTCAAGCGCAAGCGTAACCACGGTTTCCGTGCACGTATGGCCACCAAGAACGGCCGCGCCGTACTGGCCCGCCGTCGTGCCAAAGGCCGTAAGCGCCTGTCAGCTTAAGCACCGGTCACCAGGTGGGCTATGAGTTCAGCCGCGATCACAGGTTATTAACGCCTGCCGATTACAAAGCTGTATTTGATGGCACCACTTGCAAGGCTTCTGCGCCGCTCACTCTGCTATTGGCTCGGGTAAACAGCCTGAACCATCCGCGCTTGGGTCTGGTCATTGCCAAGAAACATGTCCGCCATGCGGTTGATCGCAACAGGATCAAACGCATTGCCCGCGAATCCTTTCGTCATCATCAGGATTTGCTCGGCACGCTGGATATCGTCATTCTCGCCCGCAAGGGTCTGGGTGAACTGGACAATGCCCAGCTACATGCCCTGTATCAGGACATGTGGCGCAGATTGGCCCGATCGGCCAGCAAACGCGCCCGTTCGCCCAACTCTGGACCGCCATCATCCAATGCGTAAAGCCGCAGTCGGACTGATCAAGGTTTACCGCTACGCTATCAGTCCCCTGATGGCCAATCATTGTCGTTTCTATCCATCCTGTTCCTGTTATGCCCAGGAAGCCATTGAACACCATGGCCTGCTCAAGGGTGGCTGGCTCAGTGCCCGTCGTCTGAGCCGCTGCCATCCCTGGCATCCGGGTGGATATGATCCGGTTCCACCTGCTGCTGCAGACCCTTCATCCGCGCCTTCCGAGATGACCAACAAACCATGAACATGCAACGAAATATACTCATTGCTGCCTTGCTTGTATTGACCTACATGATGGTGTTGCAGTGGAATCGCGATTATGGTCAACCCGACCTCAGCGACAGTGTCGACGAGAGTGAACAACAGGTTGAAGCCATGGACCTGCCCAGTATGGGGCCGGGTGAAGACCGCCAGAGCACAGCCAATGGTGGCGCCAGTGATGATGTCCCCGTTGCGGTCGAGCCGACCGATGTGGATATTCCGGCCACTGTCCCCAGTGAACCGGTAGCAGCCAGCTCGGATCTGATCCGGGTAGAGACCGATACGTTCAATCTGAGCATTGATCCACGCGGCGGTGATATTGTCAGTATTTCGCTGCCCCTGTATCCGCGCCACCGTGATCGTCCAGACCTGCCGTTCCAGTTACTGGAACAAAGCAGCAACCGTTTGTATATTGCCCAGAGTGGCCTGACCGGTCGCAATGGCCCGGATGCCCGCGAAGTGGGCCGCCCGCTGTTTTCCGCAGAGGCTTCCGAATTTACCCTGGCTGATGGCAAAGACAGCCTGCAGGTCGATCTGTACTTCAGCGAAAACGACATCACCTATATCAAGCGGTTTACCTTCAATCGTGGTGACTACCTGATCAATGTCGAGTACCTGATCGACAACCAGAGCAGTGAAACCTGGACCGGCAACCTGTTTGGCCAGATCAAGCGCGATGACAGCGGCGATCCTTCCAGCAGTGGCGCCACCGGTATGGCAACTTACCTGGGTGCCGCCTACTGGGATGCCGATAGTTCCTATACCAAGATCAGCCAGCGTGATATGAACCGCAGCAACCTGCGCGAAACCGTGCAAGGTGGCTGGATGGCCTGGTTGCAACACTATTTTGTTTCTGCCTGGGTACCCAATAGCGAACAAAGCCACGTTTACCAGACCCGTCTGGATCGTGATGGTAACTTCATCGTTGGCTTTACCAGCCCCACTACTCAGGTGGCACCCGGTGAGCAAGGTGTGATTCAGGCTGATTTCTATGCCGGCCCAAAAACCCAGGATCGCCTGAAAGAAATTTCTCCCGGTCTGCACCTGACGGTGGATTACGGTTTCCTCTGGTGGATTGCCCAGCCGCTGTTCTGGGTGCTGAGCTTTATCCACAGCTTTGTCGGTAACTGGGGTTGGAGCATTATCCTGCTGACTGTGCTGATCAAGCTGGTGTTCTTCCCCTTGTCCGCCACCAGCTACCGGTCCATGGCCAACATGCGTCGAGTGGGTCCCAAGCTGCAAGCCTTGCGTGAACAGTTCGGTGATGACCGACAGAAAATGTCCCAGGCGATGATGGAGCTGTACAAGAAGGAGAAGATCAATCCCTTGGGGGGGTGCTTGCCGATTCTGGTCCAGATGCCGGTATTTATTGCCCTCTACTGGGTACTGATGGAAAGTGTCGAGATGCGCCAGGCCGAATGGCTGGGCTGGATTACCGACCTGTCGCTAAAGGATCCGTATTTCATTCTGCCGATCCTGATGGGCGCAAGTATGTTCATCCAGCAGAAACTGAATCCCACCCCGCCAGACCCGATGCAGGCCAAGGTGATGCGCATGTTGCCGATCATCTTTACCTTCTTTTTCCTCTGGTTCCCGTCCGGCCTGGTGCTGTACTGGGTGGTCAACAACATTCTGTCGATCGCGCAACAGTGGTACATTACCCGACAGATTGAGAAGGGCGCCAAGGAATAATCCAAGGCCATACCCAGCAAACGCCCCGCCTCGCGGGGCGTTTTGCATTCTGCCTATGGAGCCAGCATGCATCAGACCACTACCGATACCATTGCCGCCATTGCCACCCCACCCGGTCAGGGCGGGGTGGGTATTGTACGTTTGTCCGGCCCGCGCGCCGAAGCCATAGGCCAGCGATTAAGCGGGCTTCGATTGCGCCCGCGGCATGCCCACTATGGTCCTTTCAGCGTTGACGAGCGGGTACTCGACCAGGGCCTGAGTCTGTTCTTTCCCGGGCCACATTCGTTTACCGGTGAAGATGTGGTGGAACTGCATGGCCATGGTGGCCCGGTAGTCATGGATCTGCTGTTGAAAGCCTGCCTGCAAGCCGGTGCCCGCCTGGCCCGCCCTGGCGAATTCAGTGAACGCGCCTTTCTCAACGACAAGCTGGATCTGGCCCAGGCCGAAGCCATTGCCGACCTGATTGAAGCCAGCTCCGAGCAGGCCGCACGCAACGCCGTGCAATCTCTGCAAGGGGCTTTCTCGCGCCGGGTAAAAGCATTGACCGACGCGTTGATTGACCTGCGCATCTATGTCGAAGCCGCGATTGACTTTCCGGAAGAGGAAATCGACTTTCTTGCCGATGGCCATGTATTGCAGGAATTGCAGCAGGTGCGTGAACGCCTGACGCAGGTGCAACATGAAGCCGGGCAGGGTGCCTTATTGCGTGAAGGCATGAGCGTGGTGATCGCCGGCCGACCGAATGCCGGTAAATCCAGCCTGCTCAACGCGCTCGCCGGCAAGGAGAGTGCCATTGTCACTGAAATCGCCGGCACCACACGGGATATCCTGCGTGAACATATCCATATCGATGGTATGCCCTTGCATATCATTGATACCGCCGGGCTTCGCGACACTGATGATGTGGTGGAAAAGATCGGTGTGGAGCGCGCCATGGCTGCTATTACTCAAGCAGACCGAATCCTGTTGGTGATTGATGCCAACCAGCCCGAAGCCAACAACCCCGATCAATTATGGCCGGAGTTTCTGCAGCAACATCCCGATCCGGCAAAAACCACACTGATTTTCAACAAGGCCGATCTCAGCGGTCAGGCCATCGGCTTGCAGACAGACAGCAATGGCCGCGCAAATCTGCACTTGAGCGCACGCAATGGTGAGGGCATCGAATTGCTTCGCGAACACCTGAAAAGCTGCATGGGTTTCGTGCAGACTGCAGAAAGTCTGTTCAGTGCGCGCAGGCGGCATCTGGAAGCCTTGCAACAGGCCAGTGAACACCTTGACCACGGCTACCAGCAATTGACCCTGATGGGTGCGGGAGAGCTGCTGGCAGAGGACCTGCGCATGGCGCAACAGGCGCTGGGGGAGATCACCGGTGAACTCAGTGCCGATGACCTGCTAGGACGCATCTTTTCCAGCTTTTGTATCGGGAAGTGAAGTGGTAAAAAGGTTCATCGCGCTTTACCGGGAAACGCTGCTTTGATCTTTAGGAAGAAGTAGTCGTTATCCCGGTAGCCATAAGCCATTCGCTTGATGACCTTGATCTTGTTGTTCATGCCCTCCA
>SKFV01000223.1 GCA_007117785.1 Pseudomonas sp. | reverse complement strand
GGAAGGTGCCGAACTGGCTTTCACCTACCAGAATGACAAGCTCAAGGGTCGAGTAGAAGGTTTTGCTGAAGGCTGGGGTTCCAGTGCCGATTTGTGCTTCCCCTGCGATGTTGCCGATGACGCGCAGATCGAACAGGTGTTTGTCGAACTGGGCAAGCAGTGGGATAGCCTCGACTGCATCGTGCACTCGGTCGGTTTTGCCCCCGGTGACCATCTGGAAGGCGACTTCACCGATGTCACCACCCGCGAGGGCTTCCGTATTGCCCACGACATCAGCGCCTACAGCCTGGTTGCACTTGCCAAGGCCGGCCGGCCGATGATGCAGGGGCGCAATGGCAGCATCCTTACCCTGTCCTACCTCGGGGCCGAGCGCACCATGCCCAACTACAACGTCATGGGCATGGCCAAGGCCAGCCTGGAAGCCGGCGTGCGTTATCTGGCAGGCAGCTTGGGCCCGGAAGGTACCCGCGTCAACGCCGTATCGGCCGGCCCCATCCGTACCCTGGCTGCCTCAGGCATCAAGAGCTTCCGCAAGATGCTGGCCTACAACGAGAAGCAAACCCCGCTGCGCCGCAACGTGACCATTGATGAAGTCGGCAACGCAGGCGCCTTCCTATGCTCCGACCTGGCCTCGGGTATTTCCGGGGAAATCATGTACGTGGATGGTGGCTTCAATACCACTGCCATGGGCAATCTGGAGGAGTAAACGCGCTCGGCCAATCGTCATTGCAAGGCGCACAGCGGTGTGTGCAATCCATGACGGAGTTCACTCCCGCTCCTTGGCCTGCCACGGGTTTTGCCCTCGCAATGACAGGGCATTGACACAAGAGGCGCTGCTGAGCCTTGATGTTAAATGCGGATGACAAAGAACTGACCGAAACTCTTATGAGTTTCGGTCAGTAGCCTTGGTGCGATCAGACGATTTTCGGCGGTAAATCTCCGTGATCTATGCCATATTTTCGAATCAGGCTTTCCCGCCTGGCAGGGTCGAAATTGATATTGCGCGCATCATTACCAACGTGAACAAGCAAACGCTTGTCCATGACCCTGTACCACAAGGGTGGGAAGTAGCTCACCAGAAACATACCGAAGTAGCCATTAGGTAACTCAGGCAGAGTATCGAAATGGCGCAAACTCTGGTAACGCCGGCTAGGGTTGGCGTGATGGTCTGAATGTCGCTGTAAGTGAAAGGTGGCCCAGTTTGAGAACATATGGTTACTGTTCCAACTGTGATGAGGCTGAGTCCGCTCATAACGACCGTTGGCTTTTTTGTGGCGCAATAAACCGTAGTGCTCGATATAGTTGGCAGAGGTAAGCTGAAAAGCTCCCCAGAAAGCAGTACCCAGAATGAATGGCAGTAAGCCGATGCCAAAAATAGCGATAGCTGATCCCCAGGCAACAAGGGTGATTATGCCTGGCTGGATAATCTCGTTCTGCAAAGACCACACTGATTTGCCCTGGCGATGAAGGCGTTCTTTCTCCAGTTGCCAGGCCCGTTTGGCAGCCCCGGGCAGTTCACGCAAAGCAAACTTCCAGATACTCTCACCCATACGCGACGATGCCGGGTCGTCAGGCGTGGCCACATCTTTGTGGTGACCTTTATTGTGCTCTATAAAAAAATGACCGTAGGCACAGGGCGCCAGTACGAATTTGGCCAGCCAGCGCTCACCCTTGCCTTTCTTGTGACCCAGTTCATGACCCAGGTTAATACCAGTGCCGCAGATGCTTCCCGTCAAATAAATCATCGCCAAAACGCCATGCCAGGGCAGGTTTTGAGTGCCCACAAACCAGACACCAAAAATCCAGGCACCCCATATCAAAGGGACCAACGCGTAGAGTATCCGGCGGTAGTATGGGTCAGCCTCCAGCTGGGGTACGACCTCTTCCGGAGGGTTACTGGTATCCTCACCAAACCATATGTCCAGCGCTGGCACAGTCAGATAGTAAAACACCAAGGGAGCCCAGAGCATCAAGGCACTTCCAGTACTGAAATAGAGTGCCGGCCCTACAAACACAATGGCAGGCACAAGTAGTGAAGAAAACCACAAATTCCTTTTACGGTCGCGGTAGATAACACCCGAGGGTCCGGTGAACACACCTGACTTATTCATACACGATCCTCATTATTGTTATGTAGTGATGCCATATTCCGCTTGGCTGGAGCAATCAGACACCGCATTGAGTGGCAACAAATCGTCATAAAGTGACAATGCATCGAGTAACAACTATTGTTGCTGTACGGACCTGAGCGAGTGGCACCCATGCGTTTTCAAATGAATGACCGTTTAAGCCCTTCGGTTCACCCTATTTATTCACGCCTGATTTACGCGTACTTGCAGGAACAGGGGTTCACTAGCCCAGCGATATTTGCAGATACCCGGCTGCATTGGGAGCAGTTGCTGCTGGATCATCGCTACTTGAGTCTTGATCAAGTAACACGACTGGTCCGGCGCGCTATTGAGCTCACCGGCCGACCGTGGGTTGGACTTGAAGTTGGCGGGGTCACATCCGTTTCGGCGCATGGGCCCCTGGGGTACGCGGTGATGTCGGCACCCGACCTGCGCGAAGTATTGAGAATCGTCTCTCGATATGTGGGTGTCCGGTTTCAATGGGTAGAGATTCGCTTTGAAACCTTCGAAAAACACGCCACATTGACAGTGGATGAGCGGGTTGATTTGGCAAACATTCGTGAATTCGTTATCGGCTCAGTTCTTGCGACCTTTTTTCAACTGATCGACACCGTTACCTCACGGCGACTCCGTGACATGACCGTATCTTTGCCACTGGAAAAACCGGTATGGTCTTCTGTGTACTCAGAACGACTGGGGTGCCCTGTGACCTTCAATGCCAGCCATCTGATTGTTACCTTGCCTGCCAGTCAGTTAGACATACCCTGCCTGACAGCTGATCCGGCTACCCATCGTACTGCCCTGCGCGACTGTGAACATCAACTGCACCAGGCTCAAAGTGGAGGGCCACTCAGTCAGCGCATCAGTATGTTGCTGCTGAAATGTGATGGTGACTATCCTACCCTTGAAGACGTTGCCGAGACTCTCGCCATGTCCAGTCGCACACTGATGCGCAAACTCAAGGCAGAAGGGTCCAGCTACCAGGGGTTACTCGATGATGTGCGTCGAGAACTCGCTGCCTGGTATCTGCTGGAAACCCGTCTACCCGTTGAGCGCATTGCCGAAAAACTCGGCTATCAGGACACCTCCAACTTCAGCCGCACCTTTCAGCGCTGGTTCAGTACTACGCCGCGGTGCATGCGCAATTCAAACTGATTGATAGCCAGAGGCTGGTCCTTTGCGCGCATCCATAGGAGGGGAACCTTCTCGCCCGCGTGGCGACTGTCACGGTTTGACTGGAATGAATCAGACTCTTCAAGACGTGGTGTTATTCACCAGGTCGGGCAGGTGAATTATTCGCAGTCACACACCAAGGTACTCATAAGTGAAAATCACCATTGGCTTCCGGCTGGTACAAAATGTCGATAATGGTCAGTTTCAAGGCGCGGCCATTGGGTCCTGCCCAGTCGATACTCTGACCCTTGCGCAAGCCCAACAAGGCAATGCCCACCGGCGCCAATACGGAAATACAGCCCGGCACTCCGCCGCGCTCCGGATAGACCAGCGTCAGGACAAATTCGCGGCCACTGGCTTCATCGACAAAGCGCACCGTCGAGTTCATGGTCACCACGTCCGCTGCTACCTGATCGTGACTGACCACCTCCGCACGCAGAATTTCATCCTCCAGCGCTTCCAGCAGGTCAATCGGCCCTTCCAGACTGGCGAG
>SKFV01000043.1 GCA_007117785.1 Pseudomonas sp. | reverse complement strand
CGGCAGGCCAGCCAGCAAACCGGCGTGGCGGGCAATGTTGCGCGCATCTTCACCGGCCTGGTTGGTATTGCCCATGACCACGTCTTCGTAGTCTTCGCCGGCAAAGGGGTTGCGCGCAACCAGCGCACGCATGACATCAGCCAGCAGGTCATCCGGGCGCACGCTGGCAAGGGCACCGGCGTGGCGGCCGAAGGGGGAACGCAAACCATCATATATATAGGCAGTCATGAATAATTACTCCTGAGAATCCGGGGTGGTCAGCGGCAGGTCGAGTTGTACCCGACGACGCAGCCATGGGCTGGGGCGGTAACGAGGCTCGCCATACATCGCCTGCATATTGGTCAGTACCTCGAGCACCGCTTGTTTGCCGTAGTGCTCGCCGAAGGCCAATGGGCCTTTCGGATAGCCGAGCGCCAGTTGCAGGGCGCGGTCGAGGGTTTCCGGGGTGGCAACGCCTTTCTGGGCGATTTCGCAGCCCAGGTTGATCACGCTGGCGATCAGGCGCTGAATCACGAAACCGGGCGAATCATTGATCAGTTCCACCGGCACACCGTCGGCGCCCAGCGCCTGACGTGCCTGAGCAGCAACGTCGGCGCTGGTGGCCGGGTTGCGCATCAGGGTGCGGCGCTTTTCCCAGGTGGCAAAGGTATCCAGAGCCAGGGTACGGCTGGCATCAAGGCCCTGATGCACCAGTGCGCTGGTGCAATCTTCACCCCGTGGCGTGACCAGGCAGATGGCCTCGTCACTCGGCAGGTTGCCGGTTTCCAGGGTTGCGCCTGCGGCCGTCAGCACCGCATGCACGTCGCTGCGTATAGCGGCATCGTGGCTATCGAGCCAGAACGGGCGGGTGATCAGCAGGGTCTCGATCAGCGGCTCGGGGGTTTCAATCTTTTGTCCGTCTTCATAGCGGTAGAAGCCCTGGCCGGTCTTGCGCCCGAGCAGGCCAGCCGCCACGCGCTGTGCGGCGATAAACGACGGTGTATAGCGCGGGTCATGGTAGAACTGCTCGTACACCGATTCCATAACCGTGTGCGAGACATCCAGCCCGGTCAGATCGAAGAGTTCGAAGGGACCCATGCGGAAGCCGGGGCCATCGCGCAGAATACGGTCGATTTGCTGTGGCGTGGCGACACCTTCGCTGAGCATGCGCAGGGCTTCAGTACCAAAGGCGCGGCCGGCGTGGTTGACCAGGAAGCCGGGGGTGTCCGGCGTGATTGCCGGGAAGTGTCCAGCCTTGTCCGCCAGCTCAACCAGCCCCTGGATATAGCGTTCGTCAGTGCGAGAGCCGCGCACCACTTCGACGATCTTCATCAGCGGCACAGGGTTGAAGAAGTGGAAACCGGCAACCCGTTCCGGCTTCTGGCAGCCGGCAGCAATACGGGTTACCGACAGGGAGGAGGTGTTGGTGGCCAGTACGCAATCTTCACGTACGATGCCTTCCAGTTCGCCGAAGACTTTCTGTTTCACTTCGAGAATTTCGACGATGGCTTCGATCACCAGGTCGCAGTCCTTGAACGCTTTCAGGTCGGTCGCCGGCTGCATGCGCGCCATAGTGGCGTCGAGTTCGTCCTGGCTCAGCTTGCCCTTGGCGACAGAACGTTCCAGCAGCTTGCGGTTGAAGGCCAGCGCCTCGTCAATGGCGTCGCTGCGGGTGTCGTAGAGCTGCACTTGCTGGCCGCTGGTGGCGAACAGCTGGGCGATTCCTCGGCCCATGGCGCCGGCGCCAATTACGCCAATCCGGTTGAACATGCATTGCCTCCTCGTTTACCCTATTTGTTTCGCATAGCGGAATAATATTTCGTTTAAGTGTGCGAGATTAAATCCTGCGCTGTGTCAGTGCAAGTTCGAGCCTTGCCTATTTGGCCGACTTGCGCACAATGCCTTCGCCTGCTGAAGTTATGTCTCAGGGCTGGTTCATCAGTGGAACCGCAGGTACCCGGACAAGGCCTGTCCAACGCAAACTGTCAGTCTAGTCATCTTTTATAACGGTGGGGTAACAGCGTGGATCAAGCAGAACGGCAGGCGGTAGCGCGCAGTGTGACCGGATTTTTCCAGGACATCGGTTGCGAGCTGGAGGAATACAGTGAAAACCGTGCCGTGGTCGGGCTGACGCTGGCGCCCAAGCATCTGAACAATGCCAGCAATCTACACGGTGGCGTTACCGCAACGCTGCTGGATATCGCCATGGGCCTGTGTGGCACCTGGGCAGAGAAGGCCGATGAGCGCCGGGTGGCAATTACCCTGTCGATGAATGTGAATTTCACCGCAGTGGCCGGGGCCGGCACCCATATTCGCGCCATTGCGACCTGCCGCAACAACGGCCATAAGATATTCATGGCCAGTTGTGATCTGATCGATGAGCACGGCAAGCTGCTGGGCTTTGGTGAGGGTGTGTTCAAGAAGGGTGCCTACCGCAAGGACCTGCCGTGAGGTTCCCGGCGTGAAAATTGCGCTGCTGCCACTCGGGGTTGCCCTTGAGCTGCTGGCCTTGCTGCTGCGTTTGCCGCCGCTGAGTTGGGCGGCGGCGGCCGTGTTTGTGGTCTATTTTCTGCTGCATTTCACCCGCTTGAACCCATATCCGCGCTGGTTGGGCATTATTACCCTGGCGATCTTGCTGGCGGCGATTTTCAGTCCGCGTACCACGCCTGAGCTGTGGCCACGTCTGGCCAGTTCGGCGGCTTTTTATACGTCCTTTCTGGCTGCTCTGGGGTTGATGCAGTTGCTGGCGCTGCGTTTGCCGCAACTGCGTGACCTGCACAAGGCGTTGCTGACCGGGCCCAGTGCCATCCTTTATCCGCGATACGTGCTGACCGCTGGCAGCATTGGCTCGATCCTCAATTTCGGCATGATGAATCTGCTCTGCGGCACTCTGGTGGAGCATCTGAAGCGCTATTCCTTGTCTGATGCGGATCGCATTGCCGGGTTGCGCAGTGTCATGGTGACCACGCTGCGCGGGTTTGCCCTGGTACCCTTGCTGGCGCCGACCAGTGTGACCATTGCCATCATTACCCGCGAGATGCCGGAGTTGTCCTGGAGCATCATGGTGCCCTTCGGTATTGTCGCGGCCATGATGATGATCGGTGTGGGTTGGTACCGGGAAACTCAGGGGTTGATCGCACTGCGTGACAGTATTGGCGATGAGACCAAGGCCGATGGCATGATCTCTCTGCTCTTGGGCAGTTTGCTCGGCCTGTTGGCGATCGGGGTGCTGGCAACCTTTTCCGGGCTGTCGGCGTCGCAGTCGGCAATGGTGCTGGTGCCGGTGGGGGTGATTGCCTATCTGCTCTGGCGTGATCGCTCGCCGAAGCTGGCGCTGCGCCAGGTCGGTGAGAACATGATGAGCATGCACAACGAGATGTTTATCTTTGGTTGTGCAGCGTTACTGGGTGGTGTGCTGGGCGCGGTAGCCCCGTTGGAACAGCTGGCAGCCTGGCTGGCGCAGGAGCCGAAATACAATGTGCTGCTGGCGATTGCGAGCCTGTTCAGCACCATCACGCTGGCGGTGATCGGGGTGGCGCCCATTGTGTCGCTGTCCCTGATTGCGGGGTTGCTGGCGCAGTTGAATCTGTTGGGGGTGCCGATTCTGACGCCGGCGGTAGGCTTGATGTGCGGTTTTTCGCTGGCGATGATTTTCTCCCCCTTCGGGCCCTCGACACTGATTCTGTCGCGTTACAGCGGTGTACCGCCGATGCAGGTGGCCTTCGGCTGGAATGGGCGCTTTGTGTTGAGCGTGATGCCCTTGTTGTTGCTGTTGTTGCTGTTTACCTATTGGCTGTATGGCTGAAGCAGCAAGCTGGCTGACGCTATAATAATTCCAGCATAATGTCTTCCGGGAGGTTCAGTGCCATGACAGAGGCGTCCATATCTGCACCACCATCCGACCAGCCGATTTCTCGTTATCACCGTGGCCCAATGGGGCGGATGCTGGAAGCGTTCCTGCAGCGTCCGGGTGTGGAGCAGCGTGATTTCAGCCTGGTCGAGCTGGGGCGTCTGTGGCAGCTTGCCGGGGAGGTTGATCCGGTCATCGGCTTGCACCTGTTCGCCCGCTTTACGCCCCAGGACTGGCACATAGTGGCCTACCTGACACTCTTTGTTGACCGGGTTGAAACGGCTTTTCGGCTATGGCGCAAGTACGGGCCGCTGGTCACCGAGGCGCACCAGGTTGGACATGTCGACGCCGAGGGCCTGATGGGGATCGAGCTGTCAGTCGATGAGCCGGATGAGTATGCGCACTACCTGATCGAGCATTATGCGGTGATGTCGCTGACGATGTTACGGCATGCTACAGGCCAGCGGCTTTACCCGCAGCGGGTTCAGTTCCGGCATGCGCGTCCGCACTATGCCGAGGCCTATGCGGCGTGTTTTGGTCCATCGGTCGAGTTTGGCTGTGAGCACAATCGACTGTTGTTTGATCGCGCCACCGCGAACTTGCCGATGCAGGGGCACAATCAGGTGCTGACCGAAGTGATCTGCGGCGAGCTGGACCGGCGTCTGTCCAGTCGTCGTCAGTTGGATGGCTGGGCCGGCAAGGTGGCGTTGCACAGCCGCAAGGCGTTGCTGGAGGGGCGGGTTCCGAGCCTGGAAAGCGTTGCCAGTGACATGCACCAGAGTTCGCGAACCCTGCGTCGCCGCTTGACCGATGAGGGTATTAATTACCGTGCCATTCTGGATCACGTGCGCGTCGACCTTGAGCAGTATCTTGAGCTGCAAGGGTTGAGTCGGGCACAGTTGGCAGAGCGACTGGGCTACAGTGAAACTACGGCCTACCTGCATGCGCGCAAGCGCTGGCATAATAGCTGAGCGCCCGGGCCTGCATTTGTCTGCTATCCGATTGTCCGCAATTACCAGCATTCCGGCCTGATCGGTCACGGTAAAACCTGTCTCCAGCGGCCATACTCCAGCAAGGATCATAGTCACCCCGACGTTAACGCCCGGCCTCTCTTGTTCGCAACCAGGGCGGACTGGCCATACCCCTGCATCAGATTTCTCGATGACGTCCCGGTGTCCTGTTCTCACATAAGGCTCTGCCAGTCAGCCTGTTGGCAGTCGGAGAGCCGCTGGTGTTGATTGCGTACAGGAGAATAATAATGCGTAACTCTCTTTCTTCCCGGATTGGTGTGGGCCTGTGCGGCCTGATGCTGGCCGGCACCCTTTCCGCTCACCCGAAAGGGGCAGAACCTGCGACGGCAGAAGCGAACGCCGCGGTGCTCGAGAAGCTGCCTTTTGCCGATACCCGAGCCTTTGATGATGCCAATCGCGGCTTTATCGGTGCCTTGCCGGATGGCCTGGTGGTCACTGATAGCGGGCACACAGCCTGGAATATGGCGCCTTATGCTTTCCTGCAAGAAGAAACAGCGCCCGATACGGTCAACCCGAGTCTGTGGCGACAGGCGCGGCTGAATGCCATTCATGGTCTCTTTGAGGTGGTGGAAGGTATGTACCAGATTCGTGGTATGGACCTGGCCAATATGACCATTATCGAGGGCGAGACCGGGTTGATCATCATTGACCCGCTGCTGACGCCGGCCACCGCCAGGGCCGGGCTTGAGCTCTATTATCAGCATCGTCCGGAAAAGCCGGTGGTAGCCGTGATGTATACGCACAATCACGTCGACCATTTTGGTGGGGTGAAAGGGGTCACCAGTGAGGAGGAGGTGCGTGCGGGCAAGGTAGCGATTTATGCGCCCTATGGCTTTATGCAGCATGCGGTGGCGGAAAATGTGATCGCCGGCAATGCCATGTCGCGCCGGGCGATTTATCAGTTCGGTAATGATTTGCCGCCGGGTGAGCGCGGTCATGTTGATACCGGGCTGGGCAAGGCATTGGCCAGCGGCCCGCTTTCGCTGATTGCACCGACCCATACGGTACCGGATAACGCCACGCTGGAGATTGACGGCATCACCATCGAGTTCCAGATGGCTCACGGTACTGAAGCCGAGTCGGAAATGATGATGTTTTTCCCCCAGTTCAAGGTGCTCAATACGGCGGAAATTACCAGTCAGCACATGCACAACATCTATACCATTCGTGGTGCTGCGATCCGCGACGCCAGTGCCTGGTCGCACTATATCGATAGAGTTCTGGAGCGTTTTGGCGACCGTACTGACATTCTGATTGCCCAGCATCACTGGCCGATCTGGGAGCGTGAGCAGGCGCAACACTTTCTTGCCAGGCAGCGTGATCTGTACAAGTTCATCCATGATCAGGTGGTACGGCGCATGAACCGTGGCGAGTTGCCCGGTGATATTGCCGAAAACCTGAGTTTGCCTTCCAGTCTGGATCAGGAGTGGTCGGCGCGCGGTTATTACGGCACGCTCAAGCACAACGCCCGGGGTGTCTATCAGCGCTATATGGGCTGGTACGATGCCAATCCGGCCAATCTTGACCCCTTGCCGCCACGGCAGAACGCGCAGCGCACCATCAGCTATATGGGAGGTATTGATCAGGTGATCGAGCGGGCGCGGGAAGACTTTGCTCAGGGTGATTACCGCTGGGTGGCCTGGGTGATGAATCAGGCGGTGTTTGCCGAGCCGGATAATCAAGCGGCGCGTGAGCTGGCGGCCGATGCGTTGGAACAGTTGGGTTATCAGGCGGAAGCCGGTACCTGGCGTGGCGCCTACCTGATGGGTGCGCAGGAGTTGCGAAATGGCGTGGGTGAGCTGCCACGCGGCGGTCTGCAGCCGGATATGCTGCAGGCGCTGGAAGCGGGTATGTTTTTTGACCTGCTGGCGGTGCGCCTGCTCCCGGAAAAGGCGGCGGGCAAGCATCTGGTGATCAACTGGTCGCTTACCGATCTGGAGGAAGATTTCCGGCTGAATCTGGAAAACTCGACCTTGACCTATCGGGCCGGCACGCTGGCTGAGCAACCGCATGTCAGTGTCAGCATGACCCGCGAGACGCTGGATCAGATACTCCTGGCCAGAATGACCTTCCCGGAAGCGGTGCAAGGCGGCCAGATCACCCTGGACGGTGACCCCAATGCCTTCTTCGGCTTGCTGCAGATGCTGGAAGAGCCACCGCATGATTTTCCGATTGTTGAGCCAGTGCGGTGAGGTGTTGATCCGGTTCAGTGCCTCAGCCTGATTGGCGCTGACCGGCTATGGACACGCCGTGAACCCTTCCCTGGGGGCTCGTAGATGCCCGCAGAAAACTGCTCCTGCATTTTCTGCGCTTCCGCCATCCCTGGCGGTCGCATGGCATCTAACGGTCCATAGCCGGTCAACGCCAACCAGTCTGGCGGACATTGTGCAATATTCCAACGCTTCACCAGGGGCAGCAGTGTAATTTGCTGCCCCTTTTTTGTTCTCTTGCTACCATGGCGCCTGCCTGATTCCCGCCCCTTGATTGTCAGAGAGCGAAGCGCTGCATGCCTGAATTACCTGAAGTAGAAACTACCCGTCGTGGTATTGCACCGCACCTGGAAGGCAAGCGGGTAACGCAGTTGATTGTGCGTGACCGGCGTTTGCGCTGGCCGATTCCGGAGGACCTGGCCATCCAGATCGAGGATCAGGTGTTTACCCGGATTGATCGGCGGGCCAAGTATTTGTTGATGCATATCGGCGGTGGGGTGCTGATCGGGCATCTGGGCATGTCGGGCAATATGCGTCTGGTGCCGATCGGTACGCCGGCAGCGAAACATGCCCATGTGGATATCGAGCTGGATTCGGGGCTGGCGCTGCGTTACACCGATCCGCGTCGCTTTGGCGCCCTGTTGTGGAGTACTGATCCATTTGCCCACCCCTTGCTGGCCAGCCTGGGGCCGGAGCCTTTGAGTGAGGCGTTCAATGGTGAGCTTTTATACCAGCGCTCGCGCGGCAAGCGCACGGCGGTCAAGCCCTTCATTATGGATAACGCAGTGGTGGTCGGGGTGGGTAATATCTATGCCAGCGAGGCCTTGTTTGCTGCCGGGATTGACCCGCGGCGTGAGGCGGGGCGGATCAGTAAGGCGCGTTACATACAGCTGGCGCTGGAGATCAAGCGCATCCTGGCCTATGCCATTGAGCGTGGCGGTACGACCTTGCGCGACTTTACTGGCGGCGATGGGCAGCCGGGGTATTTCAAACAGGAGCTGTTTGTTTATGGCCGTGGTGGCGAGCTTTGCAAGGTCTGCGGGCGCACCTTGTCCGAGTGCCGGCTCGGCCAGCGGTCGAGCGTGTATTGCTCCAGTTGCCAGCGCTAAGCGCGCTGTCACAGTTGAAGCATTGATATTTCAAACACTTAGCAAAATTTTCTGCCGTGGATTCCGTAAAAGCGGGATTTATGCCTACAATGGAAAGGTGTACGCAGTGCTCGGGACGAGTGTTGCTCGCCAATAACAATGCCTATCGGGCCACAACCAGGGATTTAATCATGCGCCTGTTACGTCAAGCTACAGCTGTTCTCGCCGGTGTTCTGC
Organism: Pseudomonas sp.; assembly: GCA_007117785.1. Lineage (GTDB taxonomy): Bacteria > Pseudomonadota > Gammaproteobacteria > Pseudomonadales > Pseudomonadaceae > Halopseudomonas. Next base: position 5,270 of record SKFV01000043.1, on the reverse strand, counting down.
TCAGTGCCAGTGTACTGGCGGCTGACCGTTCCTACGGTTACCAGGAAGAAGTCAACAACCCCGGCTTTTATGCCATGACCGGCGATCTGCTGATTGCCCGTCCCTTGCTGCTCGGGGTGACTGCGATCGGTACGGCGGCGTTTGTGGTCAGCCTGCCCTTTACCGCGCTGGCCGGGAATACCCGTGAAGCGGGTCAGGAGCTGGTAGTCCGTCCGGGTCGTGAGACCTTCGTGCGCTGCCTGGGCTGTACCAAGAGCGGCCATGGTCGCAAGCAGCAAGACGGTCGTCAGTAAAGACTGCGACGTTTAGTCTGATCGGCGCACTGCGCGCCGGTTAACTGCGCGGTCGGGCGCTCTGCCTGACCACAGGGGTCATATGAAAGCGTTTCTGACACCCAAGTGGGTGCCAGCGGTTTTGCTGGTCCTCATTTTTTTGTTCTTCTGGCGCCCCGAACTGGCCACTCTGGCGGCGGGCATCGCGCTATTCATGATGGGTATGCACCATCTTGAGGATGGTTTCCGCGCCTTTACCGGCGGGGCGCTGGAGCGCTGGTTGTCGCGCAGTACCGACCGCATGTGGAAAAGCCTGCTGTTCGGCGTGGTGAGTACCGCGCTGGTGCAGTCCAGTTCCTTGGTAACCCTGTTGACCATCGCCTTCCTCAGTGCCGGGCTGATTAGCCTGGTGGCAGGTATCGGCATTGTGTTTGGCGCCAACCTGGGGACCACCACCGGCGCCTGGCTGATTGCCCTGGTCGGCCTGAAGATTGATCTGGCTGCTGTCGCCATGCCCCTGCTGGTGTTCGGTGTGATGCTGGGTCGCCGGGTGGAAGCAGTGTGGAGGGGTGTCGGTCAGGTCTTGCTCGGCATCGGTCTGTTGTTCCTCGGTATTGACCTGATGAAGGCCGGCTTCGAAAGCTTTGAGGGCGTGCTCAATCTCGAGCATTACCAGCTCAGCGGCTGGACCGGCGTGCTGGTGTATACCTTTATCGGGCTGCTGGCGACCGTGCTGATGCAGTCCAGTCATGCCTCGATGATGATTACCCTGGCGGCGCTGGCTACCGGGCAACTGGCCTACGGCAATGCGCTGGCAATGGCGATTGGTGCCAACCTGGGGACCACGGTGACGGCAGTCATTGGTGCACTGGGCTCGAACAATGCCGGACGACGGCTGGCCGGGGCGCATATTCTGTTCAACCTGGTGACGGCTGCCGCGGCCCTGGTCATTCTGCCCACGCTGACGCGGGTGGTCGAGGATATGTCGGCCTGGATGGGGATTGCTGCTGACGCCCACACGCTCAAGCTGGCGCTCTTCCATACCCTGTTCAACGTGCTCGGGCTGGTCATCATGCTGCCCTTTGTGCCGCTGATGGTGAAATATCTGATGCGCTGGCTGCCGGATGCGGATGTTGTGGCAGCAGACCCGGACGCCCCGAGCCTGAGTGATCAGCCACCGATGCGTGCGCGCTACCTTAACGACTCCAGCCTGTTGCATGCCGATGCCGCGCTCAAGGTGTTGGATCAGGAAGTGCGGCATCTGGCCGAGTTGAGCCGTGAAGTGATCGGCAGCGCCTTGTACCTGCCCGATCTCAAGAGCGGTTTAAACAACGAGCAATTGCAGGCGCGACTCCAGGCACCGGTGCCGCTGGAAAGCCGGGTAGAAGCGGACGTGCTTTATGAACGCCATGTCAAAGGCGTGTACGGCGATATCATCGACTTCATCAGCCGGCTGGATACCTCCTTGCTGCCGGAGCAACAGCAGCAGTTGATGGACTTCAGCCTGGCCGCACGGGATCTGGTGGAGGCGGTCAAGGCGGCCAAGCATCTGCAAGCCAACCTGCGCCGGCAGATCGACAGCACCCAGCCGACGATACGCTCGGCCTATGACCGTTTGCGCTGGCAGTGCATCAAGGCCATGCAGAGTCTGGATGCCCTGAAAGCCGTGGGTGAGGGGGCGGAAGCACATCGGCTGGCCTTTGCCGATTACGAACGGCTGGAAAAGCAGTTTGCCGACAACTTCCAGCGTGAGGTACAAAGTGCACTGCGCAATCGGGAAATGGATGGTTGGCAGGCTTCTTCCCTGCTCAATGATCTGCATTACCTGTTGCGTGTCCAGCGTCATCTGGGGCTGGCCTATGCCGCACTGGATGAAGTGGCGGTCCTGGCGCCGGCCCCAAAGGAAAAAGACAGCGACAAGGCATCTACCGATCGCCAGCGGGTCGAGCCGACCGTCGACGCCTGATCCGGTTACTTGCAGTATCCGCTCCGGGCTGGCCCTGCATGGCCCGGAACAGAATAAGAACAAGGAAAAACAATGCGAGATTTTAATAATAAAGTGGCGGCCATTACCGGCGCCGGTTCGGGGATTGGTCGTGCGTTGGCGCAGAATCTGGCCGCCAAGGGCTGCCATCTGGCACTCAGTGATGTGAACAGCGAGGGGCTGGCAGAAACGGCCCGGCTGTGCGAAGCCAGCGGGATCAAGGTCACCACGGCAGCGCTGGATGTTGCCGACCGGGAGGCGGTCTTTGCCTGGGCCGGGCAGGTGGTGCAGGAACACGGTCGGGTCAACCTGATCTTTAATAATGCCGGGGTCGCGCTCAGCGTACCGGTGGAAAGCGCTCGCATTGAAGACTTCGAGTGGCTGATGAACATCAACTTCTGGGGCGTAGTACACGGTACCCAGGCCTTCCTGCCGCATTTGCGGGCCTCTGAAGACGGTCACGTGATCAATATTTCCAGCCTGTTCGGGCTGATTGCGGTACCCACCCAGGGCACCTACAACGCCAGCAAGTTTGCCGTGCGCGGTTATACCGAAGCCCTGCGCATGGAGCTGGAAATGGCCGGAGCCCCGGTCAGCGTTACCTGCGTGCACCCTGGCGGCGTCGCCACCCAGATTGCCGACAGTGGGCGGGTGGATGCCAGCGTTACCGATGTCACTGGCGAGAGTGCTGAAGAAGCTCGCGCCAATGCACGCAAGGCAATTCAGACCACGACGCCCGCCTCGGCAGCCGAGCAGATCCTGCGTGGCGTTGAGCGCAATGCCCGGCGCGTGCTGGTCGGTCCGGATGCGCGCTGGCTGGACCGTCTGCAACGTCTGCTGGGTAGCAGCGCCTACCAGCCGGTACTCCTGTGGGTTCTGCGCAAACGCAAAAGCAATGTCTGAACCACGCCTGTCGTCTGCCAGAGAAGAATAATCATGACCGATATCAGCATTCCGCAGCCCAAGCCGGCCCCCTGGCTGGGCAACTTGCCCGACATTGATCCGCAAACGCCGATCCAGTCGATGATGCAACTGGTCCGTGAATACGGCCCCCTGATGCGGCTGGATTTCCCCATTGGCCGCGTGCTGATGCTCAGCTCGCAGGCACTGGCCAACGAGGTCTGTGACGAAAGCCGCTTTGCCAAGAAGGTGCATGCGTCCCTGCAGCAGTTGCGCGCGATTGGCGGCGACGGCCTGTTTACCGCCTACAACGACGAGCCGAACTGGGGCAAGGCGCATCGCATCCTGATGCCGGCTTTCGGCCCTATGGGCCTGCGTGACATGTTCGAACCCATGCTGGATATCGCCGAGCAGATGCTCACCCGCTGGGAGCGTTTTGGTGCCAATGTCGAGCTGGATGCCGCCGAACAGATGACCCGTCTGACGCTGGATACCATCGCCCTGTGCGGCTTTGACTATCGCTTCAACAGTTTCTATCAGGACGACCTGCATCCTTTTGTCGATGCCATGATGAGCAGCCTCACCGAGGCGGGTATCCGCTCGCGGCGGCCACCCTTTATCAACAAGCTACGCAAGAAGGCCGCACGCCAGTTCGATAAGGATACCGAGCTGCTCTATGGGGTCTCGGACCAGTTGATTGCCGAGCGCCGCAAGCGCCCGGTAGACAAGCCGGACCTGCTCAACCGCATGCTGGAAGCCGTTGACCCGGTGACCGGCGAGCGCCTGTCGGATGAGAATATCCGCTATCAGATGGTTACCTTCCTGATTGCCGGGCATGAAACCACCAGCGGGCTGTTGTCTTTTGCGCTGTATTTCCTGCTCAACAACCCGGAGGCGCTTCGCAAGGCGCAGGCCCAGGTCGACGATGTCATGGGTGAATCCATCCCGACCCTGGATCACCTCTCGCGACTGCGTTATGTCGAGCAGATCCTGATGGAGACCCTGCGTCTGTGGCCCACTGCGCCGGCTTTTGCCGTCAGCCCGCATGAAGACACCCTGCTGGCCGGTAAATACCCGGTCACGCCGCGTGACGTACTCATGGTCATGTTGCCGATGCTGCACCGTGACCCGGCCGTCTGGGGCGATGATGTCGATGCCTTCCGTCCCGAGCGATTTGACCCCGAGCTGGAAAAGGCCTTGCCCCCGAATGCCTGGAAGCCCTTTGGCAACGGCATGCGCGCCTGCATTGGTCGTCCCTTCGCCATGCAGGAAGCCATGCTGGTGCTGAGCATGTTGTTGCAGCGCTTTGATGTTGCAGCGGTGGACCCGGACTATCAGCTGCAGATCAAGGAAACCCTGACCCTGAAACCCGAAGGTTTCCAGATCCGGGTACGTCGTCGCAACAACCAGCCGCAGCGCTGGGCTGGCGCGGTGGCCACACCACAGGAAGCGCCAACCGCCAAAACCACTGCGCAGGCGGAGACCAGTGCCGAGGGCGTACCCTTGCTGGTCCTGTACGGCTCGAATACCGGCAGTGCCGAAGCCTTTGCCCGCCGCATCAGCGAAGAAGCCGCCCACAATGGCTTTGCTGCGCGTTGCCATAGCCTGGACGAGCAGACCGGCAGCTTGCCGACCGATGGCCCGGTATTGCTGTTGAGCGCCTCCTACGAAGGCGAGCCACCGGATAATGCCCGGCGCTTTGTCGACTGGCTGGCGAGTCAGCCGGCAGACAGCCTGACCGGCGTTCGCTACGCCGTGTTCGGCTGCGGCAACCGCCAGTGGGCGTCAACCTACCAGGCGATTCCGCAAAAGCTGGATGACTGCCTGCTGCGGGCCGGCGCCGAAGCCCTGTTGCCGCGCGCCGAAGCTGATGCCAATGCCGATTTCTTCGCCACCTTTGATGACTGGTATCGCGGTCTCTGGCCGGCACTGGCGGAGGCCTGTGGTATTGAAGCTGCCGCCCAAGCCCCCAGTATCAGCCTGCAGGCCTCGAGCCAGTCGCGCTGTCGGGCACTGAATCAGCCGCAGATGCAGCTGGCGCAGGTGCTGGATAACCGCGAACTGGTCGCGACGGCCGATGCCAACAGCGCTCCAGACGGGCGCAAGCGGCACAT
>SKFV01000331.1 GCA_007117785.1 Pseudomonas sp. | reverse complement strand
TTAGAACATTGATCGTGAGCGTATCAACAGTTGCTCCGTTAGATCCACCTTGTTGAAGTTTGAATGCCTGAGACTGAAGCCAGTAATTCACAAAGCGGCTATTAATATCAGTTTTTTTATCAAGCCAAAGAACGCTAGCATCTTTAAAATAAAACCTATCCTTTGGTCCAACTATATAGGAGTTTCCTATTGTTCCAATGGCCGTAATAACAATATCGCCTTCTTTGGGAACACCATATTTTTCTTTGAATTCAAGATACAGTTCTTCCGTTATAAAAAGCTGATTATTCACATGGCCATACAACGCAAGCTTGGTGACCTCACGGCCTCGGTAAAAAGGCACCCCTTTGGGCTGCCACTGCGATTTTAAAACACGTTTGCTTGAGCCAATGGAGAAATGGTCTTGCAAGCCTGCCGGCTTCCAGCTCCGGGCATTCTGACAGTCACTCCCAAGATAACTTTGCTCGCTAAAAACCGCATTCAGATAACTTTCAAAAATCTCCCGGGCGTTGGCGAGGTTTCGTTTAGTGTTGGCAATGGCGCTGTCGATGCCTGCAAAGGCTTCGTCGAGGATGGCGATGATGTATTTTTGTTCGGCTATCGGGGGGAATGTTATATTTAATTCTTTTAACGCCCGATAATGTCGCGCGTAGCCAAGTTGCTTAATGGGATTGCCCAGTAAGAAGTAATAAAGGTACTTGGCGTCCAAGAACTTTTTAGGTTTAAGGATTTTTACTCCGTCAGCGCCAATTACAAAGTCGAAATCCACGAACTTGATGATCTGTGTGTGATCGCCGAAAACCAACATAGGCGAATCAACTTTAATAACGTCCCGAATGTCATTCCAGCGCCCGTTTATCAAAGCTTTTTCTTGTGACACAATTGGGTATGCGCCGCTCTCTAAGAATTCCTTTTTTGGAACCTTGTTCGCTGTTGGGCTTTTATCAAGGCATTCGGGTAGTTTGAGTGATGTCCAGGTAGTCATAACATTCCCCGTATCCCTTCCAGAATTTCCTCGCACTCCTTATCCAGCGTTTCGATCTCGTTGATGATGACTTCCGGGTCGCGTAGCGGTGCGGCGGTGGCCTTGTTGGGGTTCTTTACCGAGAGGTCGATGCTGATTGGGTCAGTATCGTCTGCACTGATGGTCCAGGAATTCTCCGAGTCCTCGAAGCTGGCCTGGCGGGCGACGAAGTCGGCCAGGTCGTTGTCGTTGAGCGGGTTGGTCTTGCCTAGACTGCGCCCGGGGTCGAGCTGGTAGTACCAGATATCACGTGTGGGTGCGCCCTTCTCGAAGAACAGCACCACGGTCTTCACACCAGCACCAAGAAAGGTGCCGCCGGGGCAGTCGAGGATGGTGTGCAGGTTGCAGCTGTCCAGCAGCTCTTTGCGCAGGGCGCGGGAGGCGTTATCCGAGTTGGATAGAAAGGTATTCTTGATTACCACGGCGGCGCGGCCACCGGGTTTCAGGTATTTGATGAAATGCTGCAGGAACAGAAAGGCCGTTTCCCCGGTCTTGATCGGGAAGTTCTGCTGTACTTCCTTGCGCTCCTTGCCGCCGAAAGGCGGGTTGGCCAGGATGATGTCGTAGCGGTCCTTCTCCTGCACGTCGCTGAGGTTTTCCGTCAGGCTGTTGGTGTGCACGATATTGGGTGTTTCTATGCCGTGCAGGATCATGTTCATGATGCCGATCACATAGGGCAGGCTTTTCTTTTCCTTGGCGTAGAAGGTGCGCTTTTGCAGGATTTCCAGATCGCTGGTGGACAGGTGACTGCCGTCGCCCAGACCGTCGGCACCAAAGCGCAGATAGTCATGTGCCTCGCATAGAAAGCCCGCGGACCCGGCCGCCGCATCATATATGCGCTCGCCGATCTGCGGTTTGACTACCCTGATCATCGCGCGGATCAGCGGGCGCGGGGTGTAATACTCGCCGCCATTGCGCCCGGCGTTCCCCATGTTCTTGATCTTGGCTTCATACAGGTGAGACAGCTCGTGCTTCTCTGCCTGAGAGCGGAAGCTCAGGCTGTCGATCAGCTCCAGTGCATCACGCAGACTGTAGCCACTGGCAAACTTGTTGCGAATTTCGCTGAAAATTTCGCCAATGCGGTATTCCAGCGTATCGGTATCGCTGGCGCGGGTACGAAAGCTCTGCAGATAGGGAAACAGTGTGCCGTTGACGAAAGTGATCAGGTCGGCACCCGTCAGCGCCGTATCATGATCGAACCCACCATTGCTGGTTTTGGGGGCCGCCCAGCTTGACCAGCGGTAGGGCTTCTCGATGACGAAGTAGTAAGGCTTGCTCACCAGCTCGGCTTCCTGGCTGCGTTCGTACTCCAGGTCATCCAGGTATTTCAGAAAGAGAATCCACGAAGTTTGCTCGGTGTAGTCCAGCTCTGTGGCGCAACCTGCCTCTTTCCAGAGAACGTCGTCGATACTGCGAAAGGTTTGCTCGAACATGCGGTGTCCTGTACTGCGGATAGCGAAGGGCGGTGCCCTGTGGCTTGAAGTTGCCAGCATGTTGCTATGTTTCGTTGGGGTTGCCAACTGCTGGTTAGTTAAAATTGTTGCTGCTTCAAGGTGCTCGCCACCGTATCCGTTTTAAACAGTGCTTATACCGCGGCTTTGATCATCAACAACCCCCCGGTCACGACCAGCAAGGCGTAAACGAACTGGCGAAAGCGCTGTTCGTTCAGGCGGTGATGCAGAAATTCGCCCGCCCAGACGCCGATCACCAGTAGCGGCAGATACCAGACCACCTTGTGCAGGCTGGGCAGCAGGCTGCCGTCGAACAGAAACAGCAGGGTCAGGCTGGTATTCAGGCTGAACCAGACGCTGAGCAGGGTTGCACGCATCTTGCTCTTGTCCAGTGTAGTACCTGCCAACGCATAGACCAGTAATGGTCCGCCGGAGGCAAACAAGCCGTGGGTCAGGCCGGCACCCAGGGTCAGGCCGCGGCTGAGCCAGGCGGGGTGCGGGGCGGCAATATGGTTGCGCACCATGCGCCAGAGTTCGCGACCGGCAAACCAGAGCACCAGAGCCCCAAACAGCAGTTGCAGCAGCTGGTCACCCAGCCAGGGGCGCAGGCCGTAACCGACCAGGGTGCCGGCGAGCATCAAGGGCAGAATAAGCTTGAGCAGGGTCGGCCAGTGGATGTGTTGCCGATGCCGCCAGGCCAGGTAACCGCTGAGGCAGATGTTCAAGGGCACCAGCACCGGCATCAGTTCACTGATGGGTAGCAGCAAGGCACCGAGCGACAGCGCGATCACCAGGCTGCCGAAACCGGTAATGGCTTCGACGGTATAGGCAAGCAGGATAAACAGGGCAAGCAGCAGCCAGGGGTCAAGCAGCATCAGAAGGCCTTAGCGGGTAGCGGATGTTGAAAAAGCCGGGCACAGAGTGTGAGATGCCGGCTGTGGTGTTGGGTGTCCAGGCCGCTGGTCGAGCAGGAGCTCGACCTTCCCGTAGATGGCCTTGCGGCGAGGTGCGCTGATCGAAGCGGGGTGCATCCCCGGGAAGGCCGAGCTGCGGGCAGCTTGGGCTGTATTGACGGGCTGGCTTCACGGGGTGTGGGTTGTCCGGGCAGCATAGGGTCAGCGTAACTCGCCGGCGAAGCGTTTACGCACCTGGCGCAGGTACAGGCTCGGGGCAAAGCGCCATAGCAGGCTGCCGAAGCGCGAAACCGGTTCTGGCAGCAACCAGCGTTTGCGTTGTTGCAGGCCTTGATCGATCAGTGTCGCCATCCACTCGGCGCTCTTCATGCCGCCGACCATGGAGCGTGGATGTCTGGCCGTATTGCCGTCCTTGCCCAGGGCGTGGTGTTCAATCGGCGTATC
>SKFV01000047.1 GCA_007117785.1 Pseudomonas sp. | reverse complement strand
CTCCGGCCCATTCGCTACTACCAGTGAAAGTGGTGGTCGTAGCTGCACTGTCTACCGTCCACGCACCCTGGGTGAGAACGGCCTGCGTCACCCGGTTATTCTCTGGGGCAACGGTACTGGCGGTTCACCACGCACCTACCGTGGCTTGCTCGATCACTGGGCCAGCCATGGCTTTGTGGTTATCGCCGCCAACACCTCCAACGCCGGCTCGGGTTCTGAAATGATTGGCTGTCTCGACTATCTGGTGCAGCAGAATGCCCGCAGCACAGGTACCTTCTCCGGAAACCTGAACTTGAACCGCGTGGGTGCTTCCGGTCACTCGCAAGGTGGCGGTGGCTCCATCATGGCCGGCCGTGACAGCCGTATTACTGTAACTGCTCCCTTCCAGCCCTATGTGCTGGGTCTAGGGCATCGCACTTCATCGCAGAGCAACCAGAATGGCCCCATGTTCCTGATGACCGGCAGCTCTGATACCCTCGCGGGCCCAACACTAAATGGTCGCCCGGTATTCCGTAACGCCAATGTTCCGGTTTTCTGGGGCAACCTGCGTGGGGCTGGCCACTTCGTTCCGGTCGGTGATGCTGGCGACTATCGTGGCCCGTCTACCGCCTGGTATCGCTTCCACCTGATGGGCGATTTAAATGCCGAAGACATGTTCTATGGTCGCAACTGCACCCTGTGTAACGATCGCAACTGGGAAGTTCGCACCAAAGGCATCAATTAATTGTTGTTGAAAACACAGCAGACAGAGTAGCACTTGTGTGACGCGCGTTTGCCGGTTACCCCAAAGGGTAATCGGCTTTTTTATGCTAGCATTCCTAGCCAATAATCAGGGGGGGATGTCATGTCTAAAGTAGCTATTGTCACCGGCGCTGGTAGCGGCATCGGCCGTGCCTGTAGTTTGGCTTTGCTAAATGCCGGTTACGTTGTCAGCCTTGCCGGACGCAGCCTGGAGAAGCTGCAAGCTGCCCGCGACGCAGCAGGCGCGAATGCCGACCACGCCCTGTGTATTGAAACTGATGTACGCGATTCAGCCTCAGTAGCACACTTGTTTGCCACCACGGTAGAACACTGGGGTCGACTGGACCTTCTGTTCAATAACGCAGGCACTGGCGCACCGCCCCTCCCGCTTGAAGATCTTGCACTCGAGCAATGGCAAGCCACGCTGGATACCAATGTTACCGGCGCTTTCCTTTGTACCCAACAAGCCTTCAAAGTCATGCGTGACCAGTCCCCCATGGGCGGGCGAATCATCAACAACGGCTCTATTTCGGCACATGTACCGCGCCCCAACTCGGCCCCTTATACCACCAGCAAACACGCCATGACCGGCCTGACGCGTGCAACGTCGCTGGATGGACGGCGTTACAACATTGCTTGCGGGCAAATAGATATTGGTAATGCTGATACCGAGATGGTCGCTCCCATGCGCAAAGGTGTGCCTCAGGCCAACGGTGAGATCATGGTCGAACCAACCATGGACGTCGAGCATGTAGCCCGGGCTGTATTGCACATGGCGCAATTACCGCTGGAAAGCAATATCCAGTTTATGACTATCATGGCGACAAAAATGCCCTTTATCGGCCGCGGTTGAAAAGATACCCCGTTACAGCCTGCAGCTAAGCGATACAAATCAACCACCACGATCTTTTTATCGGTTTGGACTGGCTGAAACCCTCAAAACAGACTGCTCCAGCATCGGGACACTTCTATTCCTGGTATCATTCTTGTTACCATAACGCGATGCTTTAAATCATTAACCGCAATGGGCGCAAACGCATGAGCAACAACCCTACCCCGCTGGCTATGGCCTTGTCGCAACGCAAGTCCGAAGAGCGGGCGACTCCCTTGAGCGCCTTTCGCATGGCACGCCGCTGGTGGCTGGAAGGCAGGCGCCTGAACCTCTCCCTGCTTGCTGAAGAACTGGGCATAGGCCGCGCTACCCTGATGCGCTGGGTCGGCAACAAGGATCTGCTGATGGGCGAGATTCTGTGGTCGCTATACAAGGGTATATACGATCACGCCCTGGAGCGCGCCAATGAAACGCCGAAACTTGAAGGCATTGACTATCTCGCGCAGATTTACAATGACATCAATATTGCATTGATTGAGTCCAGACCACTGCATGACTTTATGCATAATGAACCGCAGTGGAGTTTGCAGTTGCTGACATCACAAGTTGCCGGCTTGCAGCAGCGCTTGATGGAGACCTGGAAAGACCTTTTCGAGAAAGAAATTGCTGCCGGCAGCATCAATCCGGAAATGGATGCAGAAAGCCTGGCGTTCTATATCATCAAGATTGGTGAAGGCGCCATCTATTGTGACCTGATCTGTGGCCGTCAGCCAGATCCGGGCCCCGCCAATACCGCATTTCGCTTGCTGGTCAACGGTCACACGCGCTGATCAGGGCATTGCGCCCTGATCCATTGCAAATATCTACTGACGCTTGCGCGGCGGTGCCAAGCCGTCGCTACTCGCGACGACCTGCCCTTTGGGCACCTTGTTCGATGGCTTGCGCTTGGCTGAAGGTTTTTTTGCCGTTTTGGCTAATTTGCCGCCCTTGTCCGTCGCCTTGCGCTTCTTGCTACCAGCCGGTTTACCCGAAGTTTTGACCTTTTTTGGCCCCTTGAAGCTACCGGCGAGCGGCTTGATAATCCGCCGCTCAAACTGCCAGCGTAAATAGCGTTCGATACTCGACATCAGATTCCATTCATGCGGCGCCACCAGCGATATCGCCAGCCCTTCATGCTCGGCACGCCCAGTACGCCCAATGCGATGGAGGTAATCATCACCACTGCGCGGCATATCAAAGTTGATCACCCGATCCAGCTGATCAATGTCCAACCCCCGTGCCGCTACATCGGTGGCAACCAGCACCCCGCCACCACCCTGTTTGAATCGCTCAACCGCAAGCTTGCGATCTTCCTGCGTTTTTTCACCATGCAACACATAAACGCGCAAATCCGCCGCCCGCAGCAGGCCATTGAGGCGATCCGCCATGACCCGGGTATTGGTAAAGACGATGGACTTGCCCTCACCCTCTTCTTTCAGCAACCACTTGAGCAGGGTTTCCTTGTGCGTGTTGTCATCGGCCGGAATCACCTGCTGGCGCACCTGAGTAGCGCCACCTCGTACCTGGTCAAGTTCAAGCCACTCGGGATCACGCAATACGCGCGACGCCATGGTCTTCATGCCCGCGTGACCGCTGGTCGCTGACAACAACAGGGTCTGACGCTCTGCCGGGCATTGCGCGGACAAAGTGGCAACATCCTCACTGAAACCCATATCCAGCATGCGGTCTGCCTCATCCAACACCAGTACCTGAACCAGATCGAGTTCCAGATTGCCTGCCTGCATCTGCTCCAGCGCGCGGCCCGTCGTCGCTACTATGATGTCCGGATTCTTGCGCAAGCGTGCAGCCTGCTCCTTGAAGCCCTCACCACCAGTAACAATATCGGCACGCAGGTAAGTAAAACGGGCCAGCTTCTCGATCTCGCTCAATACTTGCCGGGCCAGTTCACGGGTCGGCACCAGAATCAGACCCCTTGGCGACAGCGGCTTGCTGCTGTCGTCCTGCAGGCGCTGCAGCATCGGTAACAAATACGCCATCGTCTTGCCGGTACCCGTGCGTGCCAACAGGTAAAGATCACGACCTTCAAGCGCCGGCGGTAAAGCGGCCATCTGAACATCGGTAGGGGTATGCAGTAACAGGGTATCCAGGGCCTTGAGCAGGCGTGGATGCAAATCGAATTGAGTAAACAAGGGTAAGGTCCGGCTTTGGCGAAATAGTGGGCCTAGTGTAGCAAAATCGACCGGCAGCCAAGCAGAAGAAAAAAAAGGTTCAT
>SKFV01000236.1 GCA_007117785.1 Pseudomonas sp. | reverse complement strand
TGATGCCTAATGAACCATCCATCTTCTCGTAGATCTCAAACTCACTAGTTGGAGTATGTTTGTTCTCCTCAATGTTAAAGAACTTCTTGAATGGACGAGCAACAATAGTACCCATATCATCTGACACAAGTCCACGGCACTGAAGAGTAACCGCATCCCAATGTGCCTCATATTGAGTAGCTTGAGAATAGTTGTAGATAGTCAATGGCATCGTTGGATGTGTCTGTGAGATTAACCAACCTTCTGCTACGTACTTATCTAATATGTCTTTAGTAATTTTCATTCTTGTGCTTATTTTTACGGGTGTACTTCTTTTTGTTCTTATACATGCTAGGACGTGTTGCCATCCTTATCTCCTCTAGAGTAACTTGTATGACCTGTAGCTTTTCCATTAGCCTACCATTATTTCTTGAATAGCATCTGCCATCCAAACGTTATCATTTCCAAATTTAGCTCTAAGTTCACATTCTCTTGCAATTGCTACTGAAATGTCGTTAGTTGCAAGATCGTTGATGATCTGTTCTCCGTTAAAGTATCTTACTAAGTATCTCATGGCGCTTTGTTTTAATTACATTACAAATATAAACAAAAAAGGCCAAACAAAAAAATGTTTGGCCAATTATTTTCAAAAATTAATACGTTTATATATTTCTAATATTTACGATACTCTTTTTATGATTTCAAACGTTCTAGGTAATTCATCTAAAAAGACATCAGTAGATACATAAATTTGACCTATATATTTAGCACTATTTTTGTCACTACTTTCGGTAATATCGTAGATTGATAAAAGAGTAGTATTTACTTCTTCCCTACCTCTTAAGTGTGTATCATTTAACCAGTATTGAGATTGATTTAATCTAAAAACAGGTCGATCTGGTGTATTACCATGTGGTTTAACGTCATGATATTGTACATATGTAAACATTATACCACCATCAAAACTTTTAATTCTCTTAGTTGCTTCTTTTATAGTTTTTCCGGTTTTACTCATATGTTTTTTCAACCAATCTTCAGCATTCTTTAGATCATTTCTATTAGGAATATCAACTTTAAAATTATAAGTAGTATATTCGTTTAATTTATTTATATGTCCTTCAACGAACTGCTCGAATAGTTTTATATGTTTCATATTGTTTGTCTTCATATTGTTTGTCTAAATTTTTCAGCCTCTATTTCTTTGATCTTTTGTGCAATTTGAGGTCCCTTAACGCCAAACTCTTGCATTACCCAATTACCATCGGTTGTTGGTTTGTACTTTAAGAAGGCCCTGATCTGTTTCAGATCTAATTTATATATCTTCGCAAACTGAATTAATATATTCTTTTCAACCTTAGTGGTCACCCACTGCTTGTAAAGGTCAAACACATTTTCAGGCTTAAGGTCTCTCAGGTTCTTTAGAAAGACCACAGCATTAACCTCGTCTGATGTAAAGGTCAGCCTGTTCATCACCTTCTTAATTACATCGTTTGAATTCATATCAAATAGATGTGTGAGTTGAATAAGCCAAGTATTAGTATTGACGAAATTGGTTGAAATTACAAGATTCGGAAACATTACCTCCCATAGCCCAAACTGGCTAACCATATTTAAGTAGTCGACTGGCTTCTTTGCAGATTCAATTGACTTCTTAAACTCATCGCGGATCCTTTCAGGACTAACGCCTTCTAGACTATTGTCAGTCAAGATAGCGTCTGCCGTCTCCTTCTCTAGTTTAGAACCAGTCCTGCCTGCAAATCTAAGTGCTCTCAGTTTTCTCAATGGATCCTCAGCAAACCTATCAGCTGCTTTACCAACAGTTCGGATCTTCTGGTCCTGGATGTCCTTTAGACCGCCGACCAAGTCAACTATCTCGCCTCTACCAATATCATAGAAAAGTGCGTTGATAGTTAAATCTCTTCTAAGAACGTCCTTATCAATAGTTGAATATTTAACAGCATCTGGCCTACGACCTCCTGAAAGGTCCTCTCTAAACGTGGCAATCTCAACACCATTCTTATCTGAAGGTATTTGCACAATTACAACACCAAACTGCTGTCCAACTTCGCCAATTGTAGAGTAGCCAGCACCTTGGACCATTTTAACAACCTCTTCTGGAAAAGCGTTAGTCGCTAGGTCAAAGTCCTTAGGCTTTTTACCCATGATTGCATCTCTGACAGCACCACCAACAATATAGAGCTCCTTACCGTTCTTTTGGAATAGTTTATGTAGGTCTATAATATCTGAAGGCACATTGAGCCTAAGTGAGCTCTGTGCCTCATTGACCATTTGGAATTCTGTAAATGTTTTAAGCTGCATGTCTTATCTATCTTAATTTAACTTGGAATCTGTTTTCCATTTTGGTTAAAGTTTCTTCTGGCACATTGTGTTCATTAACTCCACCATGTCTGTTCTCAACAATCAATGAATAAACTATATATCCATATCTTTCTGCTAATTCATAGTAAGGTTTCATCTCCCATTCCTGTGTGAATGTGTTAGAAACTACAATTCTTCCAAGTGGATAATCAACTGGGTTTCCTCTGTAACCAAATCGCATTGCGTACTCAACTTCGGTTTGACACCATTCATGGGCATCCTTTAATTTACTAGCATCGAATTTGTAGTTACCTTCATTGTCCATAAAGTATTGGTCCGCTTCAAGGTGTAGAGAACCTGGTCCACCTACCAATTGTTTTGCTAATGTCGATTTACCGCATCCTGGTAAGCCTCTTAATAAGTATAATTCTTTCATTGCATTTATATTTTTAATTAAAATGAACCTTCCGCTACTTGAAAACAGCTGATGCCATTCTCTCTCCACATTTTTACAACTTTATCGCGGTCATCAAAGACACACATGATCTCATGCCCCGCGGCCATCTCTTGATCTAACCATTCCTTCTTCAATACATCGTCTGGTGTGAAACTACCCTGAGCTCGCATGAACAAGAAGTCTGGTTGAATGCCATTCTCGGCCAACCACTGCTCAGTCTCGTTACGGCTAATTGAGTCTCGGCCACTGAAGATACCAACTCTAAAGCCAGCAGCTTTCATCGCATGAAACGATTTAATAACTGGTATGTTAGGCTCGTCTAAAGCAATGTTCTCTGGAGCAAAGAAAGTCTTCCAGTTGATTTTACCATTTGGCTTTGCAGCCAAGGCTCTACGCTTGTCGATTAAGGCCAAAGTGCCGTCCAAATCGAATATTACTGTTAATTGTTTCATCTTCTTTTTGTTTTGCAGTGTAAATATAATAAAAAAGTTTGACATAGAAAAACGTTTTAATAAGTATTTGTGATTTGTGCTGTTAATATTCTAGAATCATCCTCTTGTGATTCGATTCCTAAAGAGATTGATTTACCATAAGCAATTACCTTGATAATAGTCTCTCCATAACTGTCGACTTCTGTTGTAAATCTTACGAAACCTGCACCAGTTGCCTTTTCATTATAACCAACCATATCTTTGTGTTGGATTGCTGCTGAGAATATTATTGCACATCCATCAACAATTACATATTTTGCTGTTCCCATCATATCAAATTATTTAAAATATATTCAATAGCTGCTTCATAAGCTTCTGCTGGTGAATCAAATATTGTAGCATCATGTAGATTATCATTTGCATTTTTATCTGTAACTAAATTTACAGACCAATATTTGAAACTATGATTCGGGTTTACTGTAACCCAAATCCCATGTTTCTCATACAACCACATTATTACTTCTACAATAGTTGGTGCTGAGCAAATTTCAACATAACAATTAGCGTTCCAGTTTGCAACTTGATTTGAACTAACTATAGACTCTATCTGTTTTGTACCTTCACAGTATACCCTACCGTTTTGTATCATAGGTACATCAAAACCTTTTTCTTTTA